>CAXTJZ010000026.1:0-26049 GCA_964244695.1 uncultured Acetobacteraceae bacterium | reverse complement strand
GGCAAGCAAGGCCTTCTTTTTTGAAAAAAAGAAGCAAAAAACTTTTGCTACCTCGACGCTTCAGGACTTCGGCGTTTTGGGACGCAGCCGGCTGGTGCAAAGGCGGTGTAGTGGAAGTTTTTAGTTCTTTTCTTCGAAAAAAGGCTGCTTGCTTTCCTGCCTAACTGAACACCGCCCCGATCAACAGCAGGTACGCCACCCCGCCAGCCATCACGTGCAGGAACACCACCAGGCCCGAGCGCCAGCCGCGCCAAAGCAACACGCCCCCGCATAGCGCAGCCACCAGCAACCCGAGAACCGCACCACCGAAAGAGCCGTGCAGCCGGCCATGCAAAGCAGCCACGCAAGCTGCCGCGGCGCCGGCGGCACCCAACGTTCCGTGCACAAGCGCCACCTTGCGCCCCGCGAGCCCTGACAGGAGCAGCGCGCCCAAGGCAACCGCGAGGCTCAGCAGCGCAAAGCTGGTGGCCAGCAGTTTTCTTCCCCTTTTACAGTAGAGCGCCTATAGCCACGTTCACATCCTCCAGCCCGCCCTGTCCAGCCTGGCGCTATTCGCGGCCATGGCCCCTGCAGGCTGCTTCCCCGTCTCCGGATACCGTACGCATGACATTCGCCACCAATCCTGCCCTCGCCCGCGCGTTGACCGATCGCGGCTACACGGAGCTGACGCCCGTGCAGGAGGCGGTGCTGGAGCCTGGCGCCGAAGGGCGGGACCTGCTCGTCTCGGCGCAGACCGGGTCCGGCAAGACGGTGGCCTACGGGCTGGCGTTCGCGCCTACGCTGCTGGGGGGCGAGGAACGCTTCGATCGCCCGGGCAACCCCCGGGCTCTGGTGATCGCGCCCACGCGCGAGCTGGCGATGCAGGTGCACCGCGAGCTGACGTGGCTCTACGCCGGCACGGGCGCGCGCATCCTCTCCTGCATAGGCGGCATGGACGGCCAGCGCGAAGGCCGCGCGCTGGAAGCCGGCTGCCACATCGTGGTGGGCACGCCAGGGCGGCTGTGCGACCACCTCGCGCGCGGCCGGCTGCGGCTGGGCGACCTGGCCGTGGTCGTGCTGGACGAAGCCGACGAGATGCTGGACCTTGGCTTCCGCGATGAGCTGGAAACTCTCCTGGGCGCCACCCCCGAGTGGCGCCGCACGCTGCTGTTCTCGGCCACGATCGCAAAAGAGATCACCGCGCTCGCGCGCAAATACCAGAAGGACGCGCTGCGCATCGACACGCTGGTGCGCAACCAGCCGCATGCGGACATCGAGTACCGCGCGGTACGCACGCCGCCGCGCGAGATCGAGCATGCGGTGGTGAACGTCCTGCGCTATTTCGAGGCGCAGACCGCCTTGGTGTTCTGCGCCACGCGCGAGGGCGTAAGGCATCTGCACGCAAGCCTGCAAGAGCGCGGGTTCACCAGCGTGGCGCTGTCCGGCGAACTGACGCAGAACGAGCGCACCCGCGCGCTGCAGGCAATGCGCGACGGCCAGGCGCGCGTCTGCGTCGCCACCGACGTGGCAGCGCGCGGCCTGGATCTTCCCGATCTCGGCCTGGTGATCCACGCCGACATGCCCAATAGCAAGCAGACCTTGCTGCACAGAAGCGGACGCACCGGCCGCGCCGGACGCAAAGGCATTTGCGTGGTGATCGTGCCGGCAAACCGCGCGCGTGCGGCGGAAGCGCTGATCGCCTCGGCAGGCGTGTCCGCGCAATGGTCGGGTGCGCCGCTGCCGGAGGAGATACGCGCGCGCGACGGCGCCCGCCTGCTGAAAGATCCTGTTCTGACCGAGGAGATGTCCGAAGACGATCTGGACCTGGCACGCACGCTGCTCGAGGGCCGCTCGGCCGAGGATCTGGCGGCCGCCCTGGTGCGCATGTATCGCGCCCGCCTGCCGGCACCGGAGGAGATCACCAACCTGGCGCCACTGCCCGGCACGCGGCGCCCGGCTGTCCAGGAGACTGGCCTGCGTCCGGAAAAGGCCGGCATCGCGTCCGGGCCGATGGTGTGGTTCAGCGTAAATGTCGGCCGCGGGCAGAAGGCCGATCCGAAATGGCTGCTGCCGCTGATCTGTCGCATGGGCGGCGTGGAGAAACGCGACGTGGGCGCCATACGCATCCAGCCGGACGAGACGCGCTTCGAGATCAGCGTGGCGCGCGCGGAGGAGTTTGCGGCGAACATCCCCGACGATGCGGAGGACAACGTCAAGGTGATGCGGTCGGAGGCGCCATCGGCGGCGCCGCGCCGTGATCCTTCGGCGCCTAAGCGGTTCGTTAAGGCGTCCTACGTCAAGAGGGACAAGGGGAACAACGCCAAGCGCCGGGCGCCTTGAGGCAAGGCAAGCAGTTCTTTTTGAAAAAAGAACCGAAAAACTTTTATTACCCCGCATTTGCATCGATCGGTACTGTTCGAATACGCCAACGCATCGGCAACGTCGCAGTGGTAAAAGTTTTTTGCTTCTTTTTTTCAAAAAAGAAGGCCTTACTTTCCTTCCTTATCCTTCCGCAGCGAGCGCCGAACGGACCTAAGCTCGAACAGCAACCAACCGAGCACCAGGACAAGGATGATGAACCCTTCCCATTTCCCCACGTCAGGACGCCTCTAGCTGCCGCTCCTGCAGACGCTCGAACAGGTCGAACACCCAGTTCACGCGCGCCTGCAAACTGACAGACATCGCCGCCCGGCTCTCGCACACGGCGGCGTCAACCAGATATTGGCAGGCTAATAAAGCGTTAGCGGAAGACTGCCGATTTGCAGACAGCGGCGGTAGTAGCGCGCGCCCGAGCAGCGCCATCTTGCGCGATGCGGGCACGTGCGCGCGAGTGGTGACGGAGTCGCACCCGCTGCGGGCGAGAACGCGGCCGATTTCGGCGTAGATGGAGGCGGCGGCGCGTATGCCTGGCCGGCAGGTCAATGGCAGCGCGGCGATGCCGTCCGCGCCGCGCGCGTACATCTCGTCAGCTTTGTGCAGCAGGCGTCCGATCACGCTCGCCAGTTCGGGGGTGAAGCGCGGGTCCGCCAGGAATGTTTCGGGATTCAGGCCGGCTTCGCCCAGCCAATCGAGCGGCAGGTATAAGCGGCCGGCGCGCGCGTCCTCGCCCACGTCGCGCGCGATGTTGGTGAGTTGCATTGCCACGCCCAGGTCGCAGGCCCGCGCGAGCGCCTCCGCGGAGCGCGCGCCCATAAGCACGGCCATCATGGCGCCGACGCTGCCGGCCACGCGGGCTGCGTAGTCCAGCAGGTTTTCAAGCGTGGCATAGCGCCGGCCTTGCAGGTCCCATGTGAAACCTTCAAGCAAGGCCAGCGGGAGTGCGCGCGGCATGTTCGTGCGGGCAACAATTTCAGCAAAGGCGCGGTCGGCCGGGTGGTTGGCGGGACACCCCGCATAGGCGAGGATCAGGCGGCGTTGCAGCACGCCCACGGCGTCCTCCGCCTTGCCGCAATCCACCAGATCGTCGGCCAAGCGGCAGAAAGCGTAGAGCGCCGTGGCGGGTTCGTGGATGCGGCGCGGCAGCAGGCGCGCCGCGGCGGAAAAACTATGCGAGCCGCCTTGCATCATGGCGCGGCAGGCGGCGTGGTCCGCCGCTTGGCCCACGGCTTCAGGCGAAGATGCTGGCATGCGGCACGACCTTGTCCAGAACACGGGCGGAGGAGAGAACACCGGGCAGCCCCGCGCCGGGATGCGTGCCGGCGCCGACGAGGAAGAGGTTCGCCACCTCCTCGCTCTTGTTGTGCGGACGGAACCAGGCGCTTTGCGTCAGGATCGGCTCCAGCCCGAAGGCCGCGCCGCGGTAGGAGAGCAGGCGGCCAGCAAAGTCCTGCGGCGTCATCATGCGCGAGGTGACGATCTCGTCTTCCAGTCCAGGCAGGATGCTGTCGGACAACGCGCGCGCGATCTTCTTTCTGTAGGGTTCGGCCTCTGCCTCCCAGTCCGTACCGCTTTGCAGATGCGGCACCGGGGACAGCACGTAGAATGAGTCGCAGCCTTCCGGCGCCAGCGATGTGTCCGTGGCCGTGGGGCGGTGCAGATAGAGGCTGAAATCGTCGGCAAGCTTGTGGCGGGCGAAGATGTCGCGCAGCAGCTCGCGGTAGCGGGGCCCCAGCAGGATGGTGTGGTGCGCCACGTCCTCGTAGCGCCGGCGCGTGCCGAAATACCAGACGAACAGGCTCATTGAGTAGCGGCCGCGCGCGATGCGCCTGTCCGTCCAGCGGCGCCGGTGCTGCGCCGGCAGCAGCTTGGCGTAGGTGTGCGCGGAACACGCATTGGAGACGACGATTTCGGCGCGTAGGGAGGTGCCGTCTGCGAGTCTGACGCCGCAGGCAGCCTTGTTCTCGACGAGTATCTCGGCCACTTCCGCGTTGCAGCGTATGCGCCCGCCCTGGAATTTGATCAGGTCGGCCAGGCCGCTGACCAGCGCGCCGGTTCCGCCCATCGCGAAATGCACGCCCCAGCGCCGTTCCAGGAAGCAGATCAGGCTGTAGATGGAGCTTGCGGCGAACGGATTTCCGCCGACCAGCAAGGGATGGAAGCTGAGCACGGTGCGCAGCCGCTCGTCGCGGACGTATTTGCCGACCAGCGCGTGCACGCTGCGCAGGCTGCCCAGGCGCACCAGTTGCGGCACCAGGCGCGCCATGTCCGTCCAGCTCTCGAACGGCACGTCGCCCAGCTGCTCGAAGCCGACGCGGTAGATCTCCTGGCTGGCGCGCATGAACGCCTCGTAGCCGGCCACGTCGCGCGCGCTGAAGGCGGCGACCTGCGCCCGCATCGCCTCGGCGTCGCCGGTGTATTCGAAGACTTCGCCGTTATCGAAGCGTATGCGGTAGAACGGGCTGATCGGCCGCAAATCCACGTCATCGGCCAGCCGCCGGCCGCACAGCGCCCAGAGTTCTTCCAGCAGGAACGGCGCGGTGACGATTGTGGGGCCGGCGTCGAAAGTGAAGCCGTTCTGCCGGAATACGTAGGCGCGCCCGCCCGGCGCATCCAGCCGCTCCAGCACCGTCACCCGGTAGCCGCGCGCGCCGAGACGCACGGCTGCGGCCAGGCCACCGAAGCCGCTGCCTATGACGATGGCGTGGGGCCGATCGTGGGGGGGAATGTGGGTCACGCACTGGAAGTGTAAGCTGAAGTTTACAGTGGGTGGAACCCCTCTTTTGCGATCAGGAGTTTAGAAAAGAAAGGCCTTCTTTTTTGGAAAAAAAAGCAAAAAACTTCTGCTCCCTGTCGGCGGATGCTGAAACACCCGCCCCCGGGAGAAAAGTTTTTTGGTGCTTTTTTTCAAAAAAGGACTGCTTGCTTGCCTACCGCCACTGGCGCCAAAGATCGCCCACATGCAGGCAAAGCGCGCCCAACAACGCCAGCGACACGTAACCCCACCAGACGCCGCCTAGCGCCAGGCGCATCGCCAGCAACAGGCACACGCCCGAGCACAGATTGGGCAGCAGAGCGCTGGGCGACACGCCGCGGCTCGTCAGCCGGTGAAGCGCCACCAGGCCGCACGCTTCCAAGACCATTCCGGCGATGATCCAGTCCAGCACGTGGCCGTTGGCCAGCAGGTCCTTCACGCCACACCTACCGACGTGGCGAAATCCTCTACGCAGCGCACCGTCAAGCCGGGGCTCTCCTCATGCGCCAGGTGGCCCAGGCCGGGCCAGCGCACCACGCGGGCGCCTGGCACCAGAGCGGCTACGCGCGTGGCGTCGGCGGGCGGGATCGCCAGGTCGCCCTCGCCCACAACCAGCAGCAAAGGCGGCTGCAGTTTCGGCAGGTCGCGCACCAGGGGTGCCAGGTCCCAGTTCGCCATCATGCGCAAGGCGGCAGCGGCGTGGCCGGGGTTGCGCACCAGGCGCCGGTAGAGCGCCACGCCGGCGGCATCAAGGCGAGAGCCTGTGCCGGTGAGCAGGCGCTCCACCACGCGCGGGTTGCCGGCCTGCCAGGCAAATATCTGCGGCAGTATGGGCAGGCCGACCAGCACACGGGCGAGCGGCGCGAACACCTGCCCGGCCGCCCCCGCCAGCGGCAGGAAGGCGCCGTTCAGGCTGACCAGCCCGGCCGGCGCGATGATCCCGTCCAGGCACATGCGCGCCAGGATAGCCGCACCCGCCGAATGCCCGACGGCCAGTTCCGGCTGCAGGCCGAGCTTCTGCAACAGCCCGCCGAGGTCCCGCGCCATGGCCGACAGCGAGAGGGGATGGCCGCCCGGCACCCTGGTGAAGCCGTGGCCTGGCAGGTCCGGCGCCACCACGGTGAAACGTTCGGCGAGCGGGGCCAGCATGTCCCGCCAGGAATGGGTGGCAGCACCCGTGCCGTGCACCAGCAGGAGCACAGGGCCGCTGCCGGCTACCTGCACGTGCCAGGTCAGGCCGCGATCGGCCACGAAACGGCTCGCCGCCTTATTCGGCCAGTCGCTGTCCGGCCAGTTGACGGGCGGCGTCACATCCGGGCGCGTATGGCGCGCGAGACGCCGGCGGCGTCCGCATAGGGCAGCGCCACGTAGCGGGCGCCCATGGCCTGGGCCAGCGCGCGGGCGTCCGGCGCCGGACGCGGCGAGGTGTCCAGGAAAATGGCGGCGATGCCGGTCTCGCGCAGCTTGCGTGCTGATTGCAGCGCTTCCTGGCCGGCCTGGGCGCGGCCGCCGGTGCCGGCGCGGGTCACGTTGGCGCGCCCGTCCGTCAGCAGGACGAGCGTGGGCGTCGCACCCTGGCGGCGTATCGCCAGGCCGAGCGCATGGCCGGCATCGATGCCGGCGGCCATCGGCGTGCCGCCGCCGCCAGGCAAGGTGGCCAGGCTGCGCTTGGCGCGGACGAGGGAGCGCGTGGGCGGCAGCAGCAGCTCGGCGCCGCGGCCGCGGAAGGCTATCAGGCCCACCTCGTCACGCCTCTGGTAGCATTCGGCCAGCAGCAGTTCGACCGCGCCCTTCGCTTCGGCAAGGCGGTTCAGGGCGGCCGAGCCGGATGCGTCGACCACGAAAACGGTGGTGCTGCGGGTGCGCTGCTCCGTGCGCACGACGCGGAAATCGTCACGCCGTATGTGCAGCGGAAAGGCGCCCTGCTGCTGCGGCGGCGCGCGCAGGCGTTGCCAGGGCGCGGCGGCGCGCAGGGTCTCCACCAGGTTCAGGCGCTGCCCTTGGCCAGGGCTGGCGGCGCGCACGCCCACTGGCCGGCCGTTCTGGGCCGATCTCTGCCGCTGGCCTGCCACGCCGGCGCGCTTGACGGGGCCGCGCGAGGCTTGCTGGTCGAGCCTGGCCAGCAGGCCTTCCGGTAGGGCGGCGCGGGTGGCGCGCACGGCCAGCAGCATGGCGCGCGTAGAGCTGATGCCCAACGCCGCGGCGGCGTTGCAGAGGGCGTCGATCAGGTCGTTGCCCACGCTTGCGGCGGGCGCGCCTGCGTCAGGGCCGGCCGGCAGGGCGCCGGCGGCGTCGCGGTGGCTCAGCGCGTCCAGGTCTATGTGAAAGGCCACGCGGTCGAGCAGGGATGCGGGGACACACTCGTCCGGTTCCACGCTCTCGTCGAGCATCACCAGGCCGAATCCGGCGCCGGCATCCATGCGCGCGGCCAGCTTCGCGGCGAGGGGCGCCGGTGTGCGCTCGGCCATCGGCGCCACCAGCAGGCCGGCGCCCAGCTCGGCCAGGAGTCCGGCGGCGCGTATGGGACGGCCCGATTGCAGGGTGGCGGCAAGGTCAATGCCGCCGAGCAGCGCTTCGTCATTGATGTTGGCGGGCAGCCGCCTTGCTGGGCCGGGCAGCATCGCCAGCAGGCGCTCGCGCACCGGGCCGGGCCGGCCGCGTATCGCCAGGCCGCCGAACCCGGCCGGATCGGCGGCGAACAGCGCGGCCGCGGTGGTGGCGTCCTGCCAGACGGCTTCTGGCGTCAAGCGGCGGCCCCAAGCTTCGGCGCGGCCCGGCTTTCGGCGATCGCGCGGGCGATTCGGGCCGTGGAGCCTGCCTCGTCCAGCGGATCGCGGCGCAGGCGATGGCGCAAAGCGGCGGGGGCCACCTGCTCCACATGCGCCACGGTAGCGGCGGGCGCGCCTTCCAGGCAGGCGAGCGCGCGGGCGGTGCGCAGCAGGGTCAGCTCGGCGCGCAATCCGTCTGTGCCGAGCGCCATGCACAAGCGGGCGGCATGTTCCAGCACGGCGTCCGGCACGCCCATGGCGGGCAGCAGCGCGCGCGCCGCTTCGATGCGCTGGCTGAGGCGTTGGTCCTCGGGCGCCCATTTGGCGCAGAAGCCCGCGGCGTCGCGGTCATAGGCGTCACGCCGGCGAACGATCTCGATACGCGAGGCGAGGGCGGTGGGCGTGCTCACCTCCACAGACAGGCCGAAACGGTCCAGCAGTTGCGGGCGCAGCTCGCCCTCCTCCGGGTTGCCGCTGCCGACCAGCACGAAACGCGCGGGATGGCGCACGCTGAGCCCCTCGCGCTCGACCACGTTCTCGCCGGAAGCCGCGACGTCTATCAGCAGGTCCACAAGGTGGTCCTCGAGGAGGTTCACCTCGTCGATGTAGAGGAAGCCGCGATTGGCGCGCGCCAGCAGGCCGGGCTCGAAGGCGCGTTCGCCGCGGGTGAGTGCGCGCTCCAGGTCAAGGGCGCCGACCACGCGGTCTTCCGTGGCGCCGAGCGGCATGTCCACGACAGGCACGGAGGCGATGTGCTCGCCGCGCGGTTCAGCGCGGGCGGCGCATTCGGTGCACAGGGTTGGGGCGCCCGGGTCGCAGTTGTAGCGGCAGCCATCGACCACGCGCATCGGCGGCAGCAGGGCGGCGAGCGCGCGTATGGCGGTGGATTTGCCTGTGCCGCGGTCACCGAAGGCCAGCACGCCGCCTATCGTGGGGTCCACGGCAGCGATCATCAGAGCCTGCTTCATCTCTTCCTGGCCGACGATCGCGGAAAACGGGAATGGCATTGGTGGGCGTGCCTCCTTTTGGCGGCACTGTCTCGCGCGGGTCGGGGCAAGGCAAGGCAAGCAGTTCTTTTTTGAAAAAAAGAATCAAAAAACTTTTGCTCCCTGTCGGCGCCTACTTCAGCATTCGCCGACAGGGACCAAAAGTCTTTTGCTTCTTTTCTTCAGAAAAGAAGGCCTTCCTTGCTTACGGTGTAGCCGCCGCCGAACCCTGCCCCTTGGAAGCAATCTCGGTGTAGACCCGCTCGCTGAACTCATCGAGCATCTCCGCCCGCTGGCCTTGCGTGGTCAGCGCCTTGTTTGCGGCCACAACCGGGCAGTATCCCAAGGTAAGGCTGTTGATGATGTCCGCCTGCGCGGCATGCGGCGCGCCGGCACGCATTTTCGTTATCAGTTGTTCGGCGTTCGTGAGGATGTTCTCGTCCGTGGTATCGGCGAGGATCTTCTGCACGTCCGGTTGGGCGATGACCTTTGCTGTGTCGCCTTCGGCGATCTTCGGGCAGCCGCCGGGTGCGTTGTCGGCCATGAGGGTCTGGGTGGATTTGCGCAGCGTGGCGACCTCGCCCGGCCCTACCGTGGCGGGGGCTCCGTTGCTCCACGCTTTGCGAACGTAATTGGTGGCGTCGGCCACTTCCTCGTCCGTCATGCGCGCGCCGATGGCGGGCATGGCGGAGTAGCTGCCTTGCGCCTGTATGCCGCCGACGATGACGCGAATGACGTTCTCGGGCCCCTGCGCGGTGACTGCGCCGTTGCCCTGCAGCTTGGGCACCGCTCCGGCCAGGCCCTGGCCGTTCTCCATATGGCAGGAGGCGCAGTAATTCAGGTAGGATTGCGCGTTGACGGCCACCTGTTCCGTGCCGGCAACCGGCTCCGTCTCCTTGTAGCCTTCCTTGGCAGGCGTGGATTTCAGGTAGAATACGATGTCGTGCAGGTCGTCGTCGGTCAGCTTGCCCAGGCTCTCATGCATGGTCTGCGACATCGGGCCGACCACGACGCCCATGTCCTTTTCCGTGCCGGTCTTCAGGTAGGTGAACACCTGGTCGTTGCTGAAGCGGCCGATGCCTTCCTTCTTGTCGGAAGTGATGTTGGGCGCGTACCATTTATCGATCGGGCCGCCGCGCAGGCTGGCGGCCATGTTGGTGTCGCCGAGCAGGTTGTTGCCGTTGTGGCATTCGCCGCAATGCTCCAGGCCCTGGACGAGATAGGCGCCGCGGTTGACCTGGGCCGACTGCTTCGGGTCCGGCTTGAACACGCCCGCCTTGAGGAACACCGCGTCCCAGCCGATCAGGGCGGCGCGTATGTTGAACGGGAAGACCAGCTTCAGCGGCTTGCGTGGAGCATTCACCGGCTGCAGGGAGAACAGGTAGGCTTTGATGGCCAGCGTGTCGTCACGCGTCACCTTGGTATACCAGGGGAACGGCATGACGGGGTAGAGGTGCTCGCCCTTCATGCCGATGCCCTGGTGGAACACGCGGACGAACTGGTCGTCGGTGATCTTGCCTATGCCGGTGTCGTTGTCGGGCGTGATGTTGGGCGTGGAGATCGGGCCGAACGGCGTATTCATGTAGAGGCCGCCGGCGAACGGGGTGCCGCCTGGCGCGGTGTGGCAGGCCTGGCAATCGCCGGCGAGCGTCAGGTATTTGCCGTGTTCGATGAGGGCCGGATCGGGCGTGGCGCCGTGGGCGGCGGCCGCGGCCAGCACGCAGGCGGTGGCGCAGGTGGCGGCGAGCAGCGCCGCGCGCAGGGTGGACGGCACTGGCGCCGCATGGACTAGGGCTCTTGGCATGGCGTTGCTTCTCCCATTTTCTTGTTCGGCGCACGGCCCGCGGCCTGAGACGTAACCCGGCTCCCAGCGACGCGCGACGCTGGTGAACGCGGTCTTCCCGGCAAACGATGCAGGGCACAAACCCGCGCCTTCCAGCACGGTTGCGCAGGGTCTTGGAAATTGCGGAAATATGCCGGCCAGCGCATGGTTTTCGGCAAGGCGGCACGGGGAAGACGATGGACGCAAGCAAGCCGGAAGAAGCCAGGTTGCTCGCGCGGGCGTCCGAAGCGTTCAGCTGGGTGGAGCACAGCGCCTACATGGCGTTGGGGGCGCTGCTGTCCCTCGCCGCCCTGGTCGGCCTGCTTGGCGCGGCCGACCAGCTCTGGACCGGGCTGTCCGACTGGACCGGCACGCACGCGATCCTGCTGGTGATGGACCGGCTGCTGTTCGTGCTGATGGTGATCGAGATCCTGCACACGGTGCGCGCCTCCATGCGCTCCGGCGAGCTGACCTGCGAGCCATTTTTGGTGGTGGGGCTGATCGCCACCATACGGCGGGTGCTGGTGATCACATTGCAATCGTCGGAGACGACGAAGGACGACACGATGAGTGCGGCGGCGGAGAAGCTGTTCCGGGCCTCGATGATGGAGCTGGTGGTGCTGGCGGTGCTGATACTGGTGATGGTGGTGTCGGTGTGGCTGCTTCGGCCTCGGCCCGAGAGGCAGTAGGCAAGTCAAGGCCTTCTTTTTTGGAAAAAAGAAGCAAAAAACTTTTGCTACCTCGACGCTGAAGCGCTTCGGCTGCTTTGGGAGCATCCGGCTGGTGCAAATGCGGGGGGAGTAAAAGTTTTTTGGTCCTTTTTCTCAAAAAAGGACTACTTGCCTTACTGGTTTTCTTTCACTGACCTGCGCAGACGTGCCGACCCGGAGAGACGTATCGATGTGGACCATAGTTGTAGCGGCGGTGTTGACCCTCGTGCTTGCCGGCGCCGGCGGGCTGCTGACGGATGTGGGCCCTTGGTATCGCCAGTTGCGCAAGCCGCGGCTGCAACCGCCGGACTGGCTGTTCGGCCCGGCCTGGACGCTGATCCTGGGAGCGGCGGCGGTGGCCGGCGTGCTGGCGTGGCGCGGGGCGCCTGATGCGGCCGGGCGCACGCAGGTGGCGCTACTGTTCGCTGCGAACTGGGTGCTGCATCTGTGCTGGAGCCCGCTGTTCTTCAAACTGAAGCGGCCGGATCTTGCGCTGGCGGAGAACGCGTTTCTCTGGGTGTCCGTGCTGGCGCTGGTGATCGGGCTGCGGCCTTACTCGGTGGTGGCGAGCTGGCTGTTTGTGCCTTATTTGGTTTGGGTGAGCTTCGCCTTCTGGCTGAATTGGGCGATCGTTCGGCTGAACCCTCGGGTGGCTTGAGGGGCATTTTGCTGCAGCACGTGTCTTTCCGCACCAACAAGATTGGTCCCTAAATCGGCGAGATATCAGAGCCGGCTTTACCTCGGATGCTCCTGACGCACTGCGGACGACGCCCGGCGTAGAAACCGCCATTCGCAAGAAGACAGCCCTTGGTGCTCTTGCCGCTTCCTGAGGTCTTAACGCCTTCTGCGAACCGCGAACGCGCGCCTGTCCGGCCCGTAGATCGTCGTTACGAAACGGCGATGACAGGATGCATGTCCGTTTGGAGACACAGGCCCGTCGCCGATGCGGACAAGCACAGTTTTCCGGGTTCTAAAAAAATCTTCGCCGTGCCCTACAGGAACACATCCGCTGGCGTATCCGCCTTCAACGATGCCCCCAGCTCCATCCCGATACGCTCGGCGTCCTTCGGCAGCCCTTCCAGCGAGCGCCGCAGCAGAAACGTGCCGTCGGCGCGCGCGACCAGGCCCACGATGTGCAGTCTTCCGTTCGGCAGGATGCGCGCGTGGCCGCCGATCGGCGTGTGGCAGCTGCCGTCCAGCACGCCCAGCAGCGCACGTTCCGCGGTCGCCACGGCGCGGGCCTGCGGGTCCTCAATGGCGGAGAGCATCTCCAGCAGTTCGATGTCGTCCTCGTGCACGGTGACGCCGACAATGCCCTGGGCGGCGGCAGGAACCATGATTTCGGTGTCCAGGATGACAGAGGCTTCGTGTTCCATGCCGAGGCGCTTAAGGCCGGCGAGCGCCAGCAGGCTCGCCTGACAGTCGCCGGCGCGGACCTTGGACAGGCGGGACTGCACGTTGCCGCGTATCAGCGCCATGCGCAGGTCGGGCCGCGCGTGCAGCAATTGCGCCTGGCGGCGGACCGAGGAGGTGCCGACGAGCGCGCCGTGCGGGAGGGCGGCGTAGGGATCGTCGTTGTGTTCGACGGGGTGGCCGAAGATCAGCGTGTCGCGCGCGTCCTCGCGCTTCAAGGTGCAGGCCAGCACGATGCCCGGGGGGAGCTTGGTCTCCAGGTCCTTCAGGCTGTGCACAGCGAAGTCTATGCGGCCGGCGATCTGCGCCTCGTCGATCTCCTTGGCGAACAGGCCCTTGCCGCCGATGTCGGCCAAGCGGCGGTCCTGCACCGCGTCGCCGGTCGTCTGGATGGCGTGTTCCTCGAACACGTCCATGCCGCGCAGGACGGGGCAGACGCCGCGCAGCAATTCGAGGAAGTTGCGTGTCTGCACGAGGGCCAGCGGCGAGCGGCGAGTGCCGACTCGCAGCGGCAGGGTGCGGGAGTGGCGTTTGGTGCGGCGCTTCGGCGCGGGTGCGGTCAGGATTTCGTCGTCTTGATAGGTGGCGGTATCCAGCAGCACGGTTCGCGTCCTCGTTCTGGTTTGTTAGTTGGGCAGGCGGGGAGATTAGAAAGGAAGCAAGCAGTTCTTTTTTGAAAAAAAGAACCAAAAAACTTTTATTCCGGGGGCGGTTGTTCCAGCACCCGCCGACAGGGAGCAAAAGTTTTTTGCTTCTTTTTTTCAAAAAAGAAGGCCTTTCTTAACCTGCCGTAGGCGTGGCGAGCCCAAGCAGATGGGCAAGATCCTTGAAAAATATCTTCGCCTTCGCTGCCGGCTTGGCCCGGGTGATCTTCTTGTTCATGTAGCTGTCCCAGGTCATTTTCTGCACGTCCGGATCGCGGCACATGGAGACGAAACTCTCGCGCCGCTTGTCGTTGCTATACCAGAACCATTGCATGATGCCCAGCACGAGAAACACCTGGCCGTGCGCCTTCATGAAGCGGCGGCGGGGTTCGCGCAGAGCACGCGGGTCGGACGTGCGGCAGAACTTGTCCACCGCCTGGGCGGCCAGCCGGCCGCCTTCCATGGCGTAGTAGATGCCCTCGCCGGAGGCGGGCGCCACCACGCCGGCGGCGTCACCGGCGAGGACCACGTCCCGGCCGTTGTCCCAGCGCTTCATCGGCTTCATCGGGATCGGCGCGCCTTCGCGGCGCAGGGTCTGGGCGTCCGACAGGCCGGCGGCGGCGCGCAGATCGGTGACCGAGCCGCGTATGGAGAAGCCTTTCTTGGCGGAGCCGGAGCCCACGCTGACCGTGTCGCCATGCGGGAACACCCAGCCGTAGAAATCCGGGGACAGCTTGCCCTGGTAGAAGATGTCGCAGCGGCCGGGCTCGAACAGGCGGCCCAGCGTGTCGGTGGCTTCGGCAGGGGCGCGCAGGATTTCGTGGTAGGCGAACACGTAGGGGACGCGGTCGGCGCCCTTCACGCATTGCTTGGCCACCGCGGACCTGGCGCCGTCGGCACCTACCACAACGCGGGCGCGGACGCGGCCTTGCGTGCCGTCCTTGGCGCGGAACACCACGGCAGCCACGCCGTCCGGGTCGTGCTCCACGCGCTCGAAGGCGCCGGTCTGGCGCACGGCGCCAGACTCCTCGGCGCGCACGCGCAGCCACTCGTCGAAATGCTCGCGATCGACCATGCCGACGAAGCCGCCGTCGATCGGCATGTCCACCTGCACGTCCTTGGGGGAGACCATGCGGGCGGCGCGTATGCGGGCGACGATCTGCGCGTCGGGGATGGCGAAGTCACGCACCAGGCGGGGCGGGATGGCGCCGCCACAGGGCTTTATGCGGCCGTCCCGGTCAAGCAGGAGCACGGAGCGGCCGGCTTGCGCCAGGTCGGCGGCCGCGGTGGCGCCGGCGGGGCCGCCGCCGACAACCACGGCATCGTAGGTGAGCGTGTCGGTCATGGTAGGCTCCGATGTCATGTGGTTGCGATCCGGAGGGTGGCGGCCGGGCGGGCCGGGATCACCGTCGTGCCGAACAGGCTGAAGGCGAGGCGGGCGGCGACCAGGAACAGGGCGGCCTGGCCGGCGAAGACCAGGGCGTAGGCGGGGCCGGGCGCGCCGAGCAGGGTGCGGGCGGCGTCGCTGGCGGCGGTGCTGACCAGCCCGCCCGCTCCCATGGCGATGGCCTGGGCGGCGCCCCACACGCCCATGCGCACGCCTTCGCGCGCGCCGCTTCCCCTGCCGGCCAGGCCGAGCATGGCGCCGATGGCGGAGACGGCGAAGGCGCCGTTGCTGATGCCGAGCGCCAGGAGGTTGGCGCGCAGCGGCCAGGCCGGGCCGGCAAGGCCCGCGCAGGCCAGACCCAGCAGGCAGAGCGCGGAGGCAGCGCAGCCGCCCATCGTCCACCAGCGCATCGCCTGCGCGCGGCCGGCGCCGGCCAGGCTGCCGCCGATGGCGACCAGGAGCATGCCTGCGAGCACGCCGCTCTGGTGCAGGCCGGTCAGCGCGGCGGTCTGGTCCGGCCGCAAGGCGAGCGCCACACCGGCGAACGGCTCGAGTATCAGTTCCTGCGCGCTATAGGCCAGCATGGCGGTGAAGACGAAGATGGCGAAGCGGCGGGATGCCGGCTCGCGCCAGGTCTCCGCAAGCGCCGCGGCGAAGCTGCCGGCATGGCGTGCGGGCGCGGCGCTGCGGCCGCGTTCCACGCCCCAGATGGCGGCGCTGCCGGCCAGGAAGGCGGCGCCGGCGATGCAGGCGGAGACGCGCAGCAGCAGCGCCATGGAGAACGGGTGCAGGCTGTGCGAGGCGGTACCCGCGGCGACGACGGCGCCCACGATCATCAGCAGCCAGAACACCGTGGCCGCGGCGGGGCGGCGTGCGGGGGCCACGCGCACAGCCATAAGGGCCAGAGAGGACGTGCCAACGGCACCCACGCCCAGCCCGACCAGCGCGTAGGCCAGGGTTGCGAGTGCCAGGCCGAGCAGAAATCGGCCGGCCATCAGCCAGACGGATCCAGCGGCGAGCACGCCACCGGCGCAGAGTGCCGCCAGCCCGCCGATGATCCAGGGCGTACGGCGGCCGCCCGCATCCGAGCCGAAGCCGAAGCGCGGGCGCAGGAGCTGGACGGCGTAGTGCAGGCCGACCAGGGCGCCAGGCACGATGGCGGGAAGTGCGAGTTCCACGGTCATCACGCGGTTCAGCGTGAAGGTGACCAGGGCCACGACCATGCCGAGGCAGCCATTCACCACGCCCAGGCGGATGATGGCAGGCCAGCCGAGCGGGTTCATCCGTGCATTGCCCGCAGGGCAAACGCGGTGACCAGCATGCCCAGCACGTAGAGGCTGGTGCCGGTGGCGTTGTACCAGGGCGCTTTTTCGCGCGGGTCCTTCAGGAACTTGGCCATCAGCGCGATCTGGGCCGCGAGCAACGCGGCCACCAAGCCGGCATGGATGGGGAAGCCCCAGGCCAGCAGCAGCGCCACGACGCCCACCTGCGGCGCGGTCATCACCAGGCAGGCCAGGCTCGCGGCGCGCTCGGCGCCCAGCATCACCGGCAGCGAGCGCACGCCCATCTGCGTGTCGCCTTCGATCGACTTGAAGTCGTTCAGCGTCATGATGCCGTGCGCGCCCACGCTGTAGAGCGCGGCGGTGGCGATGATGCCGGCGGATGGCAGCGCGCCGGCCATGATGGCGGCGCCGGTGAACCAGGGCAGGCCCTCGTAGCAGGCGCCGCAGGCGGCGTTGCCGGCCAGGCCATTCAGCTTCAGGCGCGCCGGCGGGGCGCTGTAGGCCCAGGCGAGGACCAGGCCCACGATCGTGGCGTCGAACGCCCAACGGCCGAGGAACCACGCCACCGCCAGAGAGAGTGCCGTCCAGACAAGGGCGAGGACCAGGCCGCCGCGGCCGGGCACGCGGCCGGAAGGGATCGCGCGGCCCGGCTCGTTGATGGCGTCCACGTGGCGGTCGAACCAGTCATTGGCGGCCTGGCTGGTGCCGGTCACGAGCGGGCCGCACAGCGCCACGCCGGCGGCCACCAGCAACCAGCGTCCGGCGACCGGCGTGCCCGCGGAGACGATGCCGCAGCCGAACGCCCACATCGGCGCAAACCAGGTGATCGGCTTGAGCAGCTCGGCGTAGGCGGCGGCCCCCGTGCGCGGCGGGCGCGCGATGCTGATTGCCGGGGCTGCGGCGTCCACGCGGCTAATTCTGCTCATTGGTCGCCAGATCTCCCAGGCCGTAGCGCCGCAGTTTCACGTACAGGCTCTGCCGGCTCAGCCCGAGCATCTCGGCGGCGGACGCACGGTTGTCGCCGGTCAGCTCCAGGGCCGCCTCGATGCAGAGTTTCTCGATCACGTCTGTGGATTCGCGCACCAGCTCCTTCAGCGACACGCGGCCGATCAGCTCGGTGAGCTGTTCGATGGAGCGCGGCAAGGCGCGTGCGGCCTGCGTGTCCAGCTGCAGACGCGGGCCGATGTTGCGTATGGCGAAGCCGAAGGAGGGCTGCCCGCCATTGCCGATGGCCACAGCGGAGATCTCGACCTTCGCCGCGCTGGCATCCTCGTGGCGCACGGTGGTGGTGAAGAAACGCACCGAGCCGCGCTGGCGCAAATTGGTGATGAGCACATCCAGCTCCACGCCGGAAGTGCCCACCCAGCGGTCCAGCGACTCGCCGCGCGCCAGTTCCTCGTCGGCCACGCCTGCCATCTCCAGGAAGGCGTTGTTGGCGGTGAGGATGTTGCCGGTGCTGTCGGTGACGACGAAGCCGTCCGGCGCGCTTTCCACCAAGCGCAGCAGCGTGCGCTTCACATCCGGCGTGCGTTCCGCCTCGTCGGCCGCCTGGGTGATGCGCACCAGGAAAAGCGTTGTGTTCTCCTGGCGGAACAGCGAGGCGGACACCATCACCGTGGCGTCGCTGGTGGCGAGCTTGGCGGTGAACTCCTCGGCGCGGCCGTCAGCGCGTATGGCGCCGAGATGGGCGGACACGCTTTCCAGCGTGTCCCGCGAGAACAATTGGGACAGCGTCTGGCCCGACGGCTTGTCCGCCTGCACGTGGAAGAGCTGGCGCGCGGCGGGGTTGGCTTCCACCACGCGGTGGCGGACCGGATCGAGGATCAGCACCGCTTCCGACGACATCTGGAACAGCAGGCGGTAGCGCGCTTCCACGTCGCGCATGCGCGAATAGTCGCGCTCCAGCGACTCCTGCGCGGTGACCAGGCGCTGCTGCAGCAGGGACATCGCGCGCAGATCCCGGCCGAATGCCACCAGCCTGCCGTCCTGCCCTACCTGCACGGCGCAGTACAGCACAGGTACCGAAGCGCCCGTGGACGTCGCGTGGTTGAGGTGGCGCCATTTCGGCTTCGCGTTCGGCGTGGCCGCATCCACCAGCAGGTGGGTGACCTTCGGCACGCTGTCGATCACCACGGTGCTTGCCAGCTTGCGGCCGATCCACTCGCCGCTGGTGTCGAGGTCTCGGCCGAGTTCTTCGCTCTGGAAAGCGATGTCGCGAATCGTGCCGTCCGCATCGACGATGAGCGCGATGTCGGATGCGGTGGCGATGAGCGTCGCCACCGACTGCGCGTCCAGACTGCCCAGGGAGCTGTCAGGTGAGGCGAATGTTTTCACGAGAGACGAGATCCTCCATTGCATGACCCGTTCCCGCCTACGCCGCTTCTGCTTGTTTTTTGTGGTCCCTATCGTTGTGGGGCGTGTTTGTCACTGTGAGAAAGGAAGGCCTTCTTTTTTGGAAAAAAGAAGCAAAAAACTTTTGCTCCCCCGACGCCGCAACGTGTGCGCTCGCAGGCGGCACCCGGCTTGTGCAAATGCGGGGTGGTAAAAGTTTTTTGGTCCTTTTTTTCAAAAAAGGACTGCTTGCTTCCTTCCTCATCGTGCACCCGCGCGCAGCCTGAGAAGGCTTTGCGCCTCACGCACCGCCTGCCGGCCATCCACGGCCGTGGCGTCCGCGCCCACCATGGCGGCCAGCTGCGGGTGCGCCACGAAAGGCGGCCCGCCGACCATCACGCCGATCGCGCGGTTGCGCGAGCGGCGGCGTATCACGCGTATGTCGGCGGCCAGCGACTCCAGCCTGTCGCTGCAGGAGACGGAGATGCCGACCAGGCCGAACCACTGCGCGGAGGCGAGGTCCGCCAGTTCGGCGCTGGTGACCACCGGTTCCTGCCTGACATTCCAGCCGGCGCGGCGGAAGAACTGCACCACCATGGCAAGGCCGAAACCGTGTTGTTCACCCGGCATCTGCACCAGCAGCGCGCTGGGCGCGGCCGCCTGGGGCACGAAATCGCCGGAGAAGGCGCGGCTCAGCAGGCGCATGACATTGCCCAGGCGGATCATGCCCATCGTCACGTCGGAGAACGTGCAGGTGTCGTCTTCCCACATCTCGCCCAGACGGCGCGCGGCGGGGGTGAGCAGCTCCAGCAGAAGCGTCTCAACCGGGGTGCCGCAACCCTGCATCGCTTCCACGTAGGCGGTGGGTTCGGCCTGGGTTCCGCCCAGCACCAAATCCACCAAGTGGCCCACCTGGGCCGGGCCGGGCCGGGCCGACTCGGCCGCTGCGCGTGCCAGCTTCTGCGGGCGGTTTGCCATCAGCAGGCGAGGGATGACCTCGTCCTGCACCGTCTGTGTCAACACGTCCTGACGGCGCTGCAGGGGGTCGGCAGGGAGGTGGCGGGGGCGCGTGCCGGTCAGGCCGCGTACCAGCCGCATCGCCTCGGCCTCCGTCCAACTTTCATCCTGTAACGGCTGAGATCGCATTGGCGCTATCGCCCCTGTGTGCCTGGCTATTGAAAGCGTTCCCGGCAAAAAGTGTCAAGCCAGATTTACGTAAGCTTAGCTTGACAGTCGTTTGAGGCCGGCCCTAGCCTTCGGTCCATGCGGCGGGCCGGTTCGGGCTCCGCTGGAGCGGCACCAAGCCGGGCAGCGACCCTGCCGAGAGAAGGATGATTGCGGATGTTGGCATTCTCGGCGTTGGAACGGCTGGTAGGCTCCCTCGATAGCTGCCCCTGGGGTGCTACCACCGGCCGCCACGTGCCCGTCTCCACGGTGCACACGGCACCGCGGCAGTGGCGCCGGGCTGCGCCGCCGCTCTACACTCCGGAGGAGAAGCGTCGCCGTGACTCCTCGCCCTGGACCCTGGTGCAGGGCGTGCTGGCGCCGGCGCAGTTCGCGGTGTTCCTGATCAGCCTCGGCTTCGTCCTGCACTATCTGATCACCGGGTCGGGCGAGCTGGCGGCGAACGTTTCGGTGCTGGCGAAGACCTGCGTGCTCTACACGATCATGGTGACGGGCGCGATCTGGGAGAAGGAGATCTTCGGGCGGTATCTGTTCGCACCTGCGTTCTTCTGGGAAGACGCGATGAGCATGATCGTGATCGCGCTGCACACGGCCTACGTCGTGGCGCTGCTGTCGCACGCGCTGGACGCACAGCACCTGATGCTGGTGGCCCTCGCGGCGTACGCCTGCTACGTTATCAACGCCGTGCAGTTCGTGCTGAAGCTGCGCGCGGCGCGCCTGGCCGAGCAGAATCCCTGGCACCAGGCGGCGCTCGGCCTGAGGCAGGCCTGATGTCGGCAACCTTGCAGGCGTCTGCAACATCCGGCTGCCTGGATGCGCCGGTGCTGCGCGAGCGTGGCCAGCGCGAAGTGTTCTGCGGGCTGACCGGGATCGTCTGGCTGCATCGCAAGATCCAGGACGCGTTCTTCCTGGTGGTTGGCAGCCGCACCTGCGCGCATCTCATACAATCAGCCGCCGGCGTCATGATCTTTGCCGAGCCGCGCTTTGCCACCGCGATCATCGACGAGCGCGATCTGGCAGGCCTGGCCGACGCCAATGACGAGCTGGACCGCGTGGTGGCGCAATTGCTGGCGCGCCGGCCGGAGATAAAGCTGCTGTTCCTGGTTGGATCCTGCCCGTCCGAGGTGATCAAGCTGGATCTCTCGCGCGCCGCGGAACGGCTGTCGGCGACGCACATGCCGCAGGTGCGGGTGCTGAACTATTCGGGCAGCGGTATCGAGACCACGTTCACCCAGGGCGAGGATGCATGCCTGGCGGCGTTGGTGCCGATCATGCCGCGTATCGCCGCCGGCACGCAGCGCTCGCTGCTTGTGGTGGGCGCGCTGGCGGAAGTGGTGGAGGACCAGTTCCGCCGCATGTTCGCGGCGATGGGAATCGAGCGCGTCAGTTTCCTGCCACCGCGCCGCTCGGTAGATCTACCCGGCGTGGGGCCCGACACCGTGATGCTGCTGGCCCAGCCTTTCCTGGCGGAGACGGCGCGGGCGCTGGAAGCGCGCGGCGCGCGGCGCCTGGCCGCACCCTTCCCGCTCGGCGAGGAGGGCACCACCGCCTGGCTGCGTGCGGCCGCCGAGTCGTTCGGCGTGCCGGCCGCGCGCTTTGCCGCTGCCACGGACGCTTCGCGCCAGCGTGCGTCTGCCGCACTTGCTGGTGCGCAAAAGAAGCTGGCCGGCAAACGCATCTTCTTTTTTCCGGACAGCCAGCTCGAACTTCCGCTGGCCCGTTTCGCCGCACGCGAGCTGGGCATGGAGCTGGTGGAAGTGGGCACGCCCTATCTGCACCGCGAACACATGACACCGGAACTGGCGCTGCTGCCGGAAGGCACGTTCCTGAGCGAGGGCCAGGACGTGGACAGGCAACTCGACCGCTGCCGCAGAGCGCGGCCAGACATTGCGGTGTGCGGGCTTGGTCTGGCCAATCCGCTGGAGGCGGAAGGCATCACCACGAAATGGTCGATCGAGCTGCTGTTCACGCCGATCCAGGGCTACAACCAGGCGAGCGATCTGGCGGAGCTTTTCGCGCGCCCGCTGCTGCGCCGCACGAAGCTGGCGGTCTAGGCCCATGCAGCTTACGCTTTGGACGTATGAGGGCCCGCCGCATGTGGGTGCGATGCGCGTGGTCACCGCAATGCACGGCGTGCATTACGTCCTGCACGCGCCGCAGGGCGACACCTACGCCGATCTGCTGTTCACCATGATCGAGCGCCGCGCGGCGCGCCCGCCGGTGACCTACACCACGTTCCAGGCGCGTGATCTTGGCGGCGATACGGCCGAACTTTTCAAGAATGCCGCGCGCGAGGCTTACGAGCGTTTCCAGCCGCAAGCGTTGCTTGTTGGCGCGTCCTGCACCGCCGAGCTGATCCAGGACGATCCGGGCGGACTTGCGCGCGCGCTGAACCTGCCCGTGCCCGTGGTGGCCGTGGAGCTGCCGGCCTACCAGAAGAAAGAGAATTGGGGCGCCGCGGAGACCTTCTACCAGCTCGTCCGCGCCTTCGCGGCACCGCGCACCAGGCCTGCGGGTGGGCGGCCGAGCTGCAACATCCTCGGGCCGTGCGCATTGGGGTTCCGGCATCGGGACGATGTGCGCGAGATCACCAAGCTGCTTGGTGCGTTGGGCGTTGATGTGAACGTAACGGCGCCGGAAGGTGCCGCACCTGCTGATATGGCGCGCCTGGCGGACGCCGATTTCAACGTGGTCCTATACCCGGAAATCGGCATGCAGGCGGCATCCTGGCTGCAGCGGAACTTCCAGCTTCCCTACACGAAGACGGTCCCGATCGGTGTCGGCGCCACGCGGGACTTCATCGCTGAAGTGGCCGCCCTTGCCGGCGTTGCGGTTCCGGACTCGCTGTCGGCGGCCGGGTCCAACCTGCCTTGGTATTCCCGCTCGGTCGACTCCACGTACCTCACCAACAAGCGCGTCTTCATCTTCGGCGACGCGACGCATGTCGTGGCCGCTGCCCGCATCGCCAGCGAGGAGATGGGCTTCGAAGTCGTGGGCCTGGGCACCTACAGCCGCGAGTTCGCCCGCGAAGTGCGTGATGCGGCCAAGCGCTACGGTGTGGACGCGCTGATCACCGACGACTACCTCGACGTGGAGTCGAGGGTAACGGAACTGCGGCCGGAACTGGTGCTGGGCACGCAGATGGAGCGCAACATCGCCAAACGGCTCGGCATTCCGTGCGCCGTGATATCCGCACCGGTGCACGTGCAGGATTTCCCGGCGCGCTACTCGCCGCAGATGGGCTACGAGGGCGCGAACGTGCTGTTCGACTCGTGGGTGCATCCGCTGATGATGGGCCTGGAAGAACACCTGATCACGATGTTCCGTGAGGATTTCGAGTTCTCCGCCGATGCGGCGCCTTCGCATCTCGGCAGCGCCGTGAAGAAATTGCCCGAAACGCTTCTGCAGGCGGCCAATCCTGCAACGAATACGGAACGTCGCTGGTCTGCGGAAGCCGAAGCGGAACTCGGCAAGATACCGTTCTTCGTCCGTGGCAAGGCCCGGCGCAACACGGAGAGTTTCGCACAGGAGCGTGGTTTGGCGACGATCACCATCGACACCCTGTACGACGCGAAAGCCCATTATGCGCGCTGACACCGTTCCGCTGCGCGTCGTCATCGTCACCATGGACAGCCATCTGTCCGACGCTGCCGCGCGCGCGGAAGACATCCTGCGTGCCGAGATCCCCGGGCTGACTCTGGTGGTGCACGCCGCCGACGAATGGGGCTCGGACGCGGACGCGCTGGCCGCCTGCCATGCGGACATCGCGCAAGGCGACATCATCATCGCCACCATGCTGTTCCTGGAAGACCACGTTCGCGCCGTGCAGCCGGCGCTGGCCATGCGCCGGCTGCATTGCGATGCCATGCTGTGCTGCATGTCCGCCGGCGAGATCACCAAGCTGACGAGACTCGGCCGCTTCGACATGTCCCAGGAGGCCACCGGCGCGCTGGCCATGCTGAAGAAATTGCGCGGCAAGCCGGCCGGCCGCGGTTCGGCCGAGGCCTCCAGCGGGGCGGCGCAAATGCGCATGCTGAAGCGGCTGCCCAAGCTGATGCGTTTCATCCCCGGCACCGCGCAGGACGTGCGCGCCTACTTCCTCGCTTTGCAATATTGGCTGGCAGGTTCGCAGGAGAACGTCACCAACTTGGTGCGCATGCTGGTCGAGCGTTATGCGGCCGGCGAGCGTGCGCCTTCGCTGACGCTGGCGAAGGTGGAAGCGCCGATCGAGTATCCGGATGTCGGGCTGTATCACCCGCGTGCGCCTGGGCGTATCGTCACCAGCGTGGACAAGCTGCCCGCCTGGGGCGCTCGCGGCACGGTGGGGCTTCTGCTGCTGCGCTCCTATCTCCTGGCAGGCAACGCGCGCCATTATGACGGCGTGATCACCGCGCTGGAACAGCGCGGCCTGCGCGTGATCCCTGCGTTCGCCAGCGGCCTGGACCAGCGGCCCGCGATCACCAGCTATTTCATGCGGGACGGCGTGGTGCAGGTGGATGCGGTCGTCTCGCTGACCGGGTTCTCGCTTGTCGGCGGGCCGGCCTACAACGATCGCGATGCGGCCGAGGAGCAGCTTGCCGCGCTGGATGTGCCCTACATCACCGCGCATCCTGTCGAGTTCCAGACTTTGCAGTCCTGGCAGGAGGATGCGCGCGGCCTGTTGCCGGTGGAGACCACGATCATGGTCGCGATCCCCGAGCTGGATGGCGGCATCGTGCCGATGACCTATGGCGGCCGTTGCGGCCGCGCGCAGACGGCCAACCCCTGCGAGGGCTGTGATGGTGTGCAGTGCCGCAGCATGGTCGCCCACCCGGAGCGCGCGGCCACACTCGCCCAGCGCGTGGAGAAGCTGGTTCGCCTGCGCCGCGCCTTGCGTGCGGATCGAAAAGTTGCTGCCGTGCTTTTCAACTTCCCGCCAAACGCGGGTGCTACCGGCACCGCGGCCTATCTCGCCGTGTTCGCCTCCTTGCAAAATACGCTGCTCGGCCTGAAAGCCGCCGGCTACACGCTCGAAGTCCCGGAGAGCGTGGACGCGCTGCGCGCCGCCATCCTGGAAGGCAACGCCGCCTTGCACGGCACGGACGCAAACGTTGCCGTCCGCATCTCCACCGATGAGCACGTGCGCGCGCAGAACTGGCTGTCCGACATCGAAGGCCAGTGGGGACCGGCGCCCGGCCGCGCGCAGAGCAACGGCAGCGCGATCTTCGTGCTGGGCGCGCAGTTCGGCAACGTGTTCGTCGGCATCCAGCCCGCCTTTGGCTATGAAGGCGACCCGATGCGGCTGTTGTTCGAGCGCGGCTTCGCGCCCACGCATGCTTTTGCCGCGTTCTACCGCTGGATAAGCCAGGATTTCGGCGCACACGCGGTGCTGCATTTCGGCACGCACGGGGCGCTGGAGTTCATGCCGGGCAAGCAGTCCGGGCTATCCGAGACCTGCTGGCCCGACCGGCTGATCGGCACGCTACCGAACTTCAACTTCTATGCCTCGAACAATCCGTCGGAGGGCATGATCGCCAAGCGCCGCGCCAATGCGGTGCTGCTGAGCTATCTCACGCCGCCGGTGGCGCATGCCGGGCTGTATCGCGGCTTGCTGGACCTCAAGGCGAGCCTGGACCGTTGGCGTACCGGGGAGCCGGACGGCGAACTGGCCGCCCTGGTGCAGGCACAGGCCGCCGCGGTGGAGCTGGCCGCCGCCGAACCCGCCTGGACCGATGCGGAGGCCGAGATCGTGCGCCTGTCCGCGGCACTGCTGGAGCTGGAATACACCCTGATCCCGCACGGCCTGCATGTGCTCGGCCAGCCACCGAATGCGGAGGAGCGCTCCGAGATGCTCGATGCCTCGCGCGTCACCGACCCGGTGGAACGCGCGCGGCTGGACGAACTGCTGGCGACCGACTTCGAGCTTCCGGCCGTGATCCACGCGCTCGATAGCGGCTACATCCGGCCCGCGCCCGGCGGCGACCTGCTGCGCACCACTGAGGTGTTGCCTACGGGGCGCAACCTGCACGGCTTCGATCCGTTCCGCCTGCCCAGCGCGTTCGCGGTGCAGGACGGCGCCCGCCAGGCGGACCGCCTGCTCGCCCGGCACGCGGAAGACGGCAAGGGTCTGCCCGAGACCGTCGCGATGGTGCTGTGGGGCACCGACAATTTGAAGACCGAAGGCGGCCCGATCGCGCAGGCGCTTTGGCTGATGGGAGCGGCGCCGCGGTTCGACTCGTATGGCCGTCTGTGTGGTGCGCAGCTCGTGTCGCTGGAAACGCTGGGCCGCCCGCGCATCGACGTGGCGATCACCGTCTCCGGCATCTTCCGCGATCTGCTGCCGCTGCAGACCAAGCTGCTGGCCGAGGCCGCGTTGCTGGCCGCTTCCGCCGACGAGCCAGTGGCGCAGAACCTGGTCCGCAAGCACGCGC
>CAXTJZ010000025.1:18821-26406 GCA_964244695.1 uncultured Acetobacteraceae bacterium | reverse complement strand
GGTGCGTTCGGCGGCGATGGCGATAGCGTCCGCCAGGCGCGGGCGGTCCAGGCTTTCGATCGTATCGGCGATGCGCACGGCGTCGGCTGCCTTGTTCGTCTGCAGGGCGCCGATGAGGTGCAGGCGGAGTTGCGGGTTGCCGGCGCGCAGGTCAGCGAACTTGGCCTCGGCTTCCTGGACCCGGTTCTCGCCAAAGGTGGACTGGCTGCAGGCGAGGGCAGCCTGCACGGCGGACGCCGGATGGGTCTTCGACACGGCAACCAGGGTAATCTGGTCCGGGCTGCGGCCGGCCTGGGCGGCAGCCCGCCCGATCCGGGCGCGTATGTCTTCCAGCGCCGCGGCAATGTCTCGCTCTGATCCGTCCATGGAGAAGGGGATGATCGGACCAACCAAGGCGGTCAAGCGCCGAAGCGCACGCTAGCCCCGCCTCGCGACAGCGGAGTCAAAGTTTTTTGCTTTTTTTCAAAAAAGAAAGCCTTGCTTACTTTCTCACCCGCAAGCTTGGCGCAAACCCTATCCGGCGCTAGACAACCCAAGGCCCGCGATCGCGCCGGCCTGTGTTCGTCAGGATACCATGCCCCGCTCCGTCTTCCGCACCTTTGCCCAGATAGCACTCCTGCTGCCGGCGGCGGCCCTGGCTGGCTGCGGCGGTGGCGATACCGGGTCCGCCAAGCCGCTCGCCGACGCCTCGTATGCCGATCCGAACGGGCTGACGCCGCCCTCGCTCGTACCGGGCAAGAGCAAGAGCAACGCGCAGCAGGAATCCGATGCAGCGCTGCAGGTGAACAAATATCTGTGGCGCGGGGCGCTGGAGACGCTGCAGTTCATGCCGTTCGCCTCGACGGACCCATTTGGCGGCGTGATCGTGACGGATTGGTATTCGCCACCGACGACTACGGGCGAGCGGTTCAAGGCCACGGCTTACGTGCTGGGACGGCAGTTGCGCGCGGACGGCGTGCACGTGACGATCTTCCGGCAGACGCGTGAGGCGGGTGATTGGACGGATGCGCCGGTCAGTCCGCAGACGGCTACCGACATCGAGGGTAAGATACTGGCCCGGGCGCGTGAGTTGCGGGCCCAGGGGACAAGCTAGGCAAGAAAGGCCTTCTTTTTTGGAAAAAAGAAGCAAAAAACTTTTGCTACCTGCTTGCACCAAGGCGTGTGCTGGTTTGGCAAGACACGCGTTTGCCCCAGCGGGGGAGCAAAAGTTTTTTGGTTCTTTTTTTCAAAAAAGAACTGCTGTCTTTCTTCCTTTCAAGTCCGGCACATGAACGAAACATCCCCTCCAGCGGTTTACGATTTCGCCACCGCAGAGCCGCGTTGGCAGCAAGCGTGGGAAGAAGCCGGCTGCTTCCTGGCCGACGACGTGCCGCAAGGCGAGCGGCCGAAATATTATGTGCTGGAGATGTTTCCCTATCCCAGCGGCAAGATCCACATGGGCCACGTACGCAACTACACGCTGGGCGACGTGGTGGCGCGCTACAAGCGGGCGCGTGGCTACCAGGTGCTGCATCCGATGGGGTGGGATGCGTTCGGTCTGCCGGCGGAGAATGCGGCGCGCGAGCGTGGTGTTCATCCTGGTGTGTGGACGCGGTCCAACATCGCGGCGATGCGCACGGAACTGCGGCGCATGGGCCTGGCGATCGACTGGCGGCGGGAGTTCGCGACCTGTGATCCGGCGTATTACGGGCAGCAGCAACGGTTGTTTCTGGCGTTCCTGCAAGCCGGGCTGGTGGAGCGGCGGGAGAGCTACGTCAACTGGGATCCCGTCGACGGCACGGTGCTGGCCAACGAGCAGGTGATCGACGGGCGGGGCTGGCGGTCCGGTGCGCTGGTGGAGAAGAAGAAGCTTTCGCAGTGGTTCTTCCGGATCACCCAATTCGCGCCTGAGCTTTTGGCGAGCCTGGACGAGCTGGAGCGGTGGCCCGAGCGGGTGCGGGTGATGCAGGCGAAGTGGATCGGCCGCAGCGAGGGAGCGCGGCTGCGTTTTCCGCTGACGCGGGCGGAGGCCGGCATCGCCGAGGTGGAGGTGTTCACCACCCGTCCGGACACGCTGTTCGGCATGTCGTTCGTGGCGGTGGCGGCCGAGCATCCGCTGGCAAGTGCTGCGGCGGCGCGTGACGCAGGGGCTGCCGCGTTCGTGGCGGCTTGCCGTGGCATGGGCACCAGCGAGGTGGCGCTGGAGACGGCCGAGAAGCAGGGCTACGACACCGGGCTGACTGTGCGGCATCCGTTCCTGCCGGACCAGGTGTTCCCCATTTGGATCGCCAACTTCGTGCTGATGGAATACGGCACGGGCGCGATCTTCGGCTGTCCCGCGCATGACCAGCGGGACCTGGATTTCGCGCGGAAATACGGATTGGACGTGGTGCCCGTGGTGGTGCCGGTGGGCGACGACGCGGCCACGTTCAGCGTGGCAGACCGTGCGTATGACGGGCCCGGGCTGATCGCCAATTCAGGGTTTCTCGATGGGCTCAGCATCGGGGACGCAAAGCGCGCGTCTATCGATGCGCTGGCTGAAAAAGGCTGGGGCGCCGGCGTGGTGAACTGGCGGCTGCGCGACTGGGGCGTCAGCCGGCAGCGCTATTGGGGCTGCCCGATCCCGGTTGTCCATTGCGGCACCTGCGGCGTGGTGGCTGTGCCGGACAGCGCGTTGCCGGTATTGCTGCCTGAAGACGTGACGTTCGACAGGCCGGGAAACCCGCTGGACCATCATCCCACCTGGAAGCACGTGGCCTGCCCGACATGCGGCGCGGCGGCGCTGCGTGAGACGGACACGTGCGACACGTTCGTCGATAGTTCGTGGTATTTCGCGCGGTTCTGCAGCCCTGGCGCGGTTGTGCCTGTGCAGCGCGCGGCGGTGGATGGCTGGTTGCCGGTAGATCAGTATATCGGCGGCATCGAGCACGCGATCCTGCACTTGCTATATGCGCGCTTCGTGACGCGGGCGATGCAGGCGACAGGATATCTGGACGTGGCCGAGCCGTTTGCCGGATTGTTCACCCAGGGCATGGTGACGCATGAGAGCTACAAATCGGCCGACGGGCGATGGCTCTATCCGGAAGAGACCGCAACCAGCGACGGCATGGTCGTGGAGCGCGCGAATGGCGAGCCTGTGACGGTCGGGCGGGTGGAGGCGATGAGCAAGTCTCGCCGCAACACGGTCGATCCCGGCGCAATCATAAACCGTTATGGAGCCGACACGGCACGTTGGTTCATCCTGTCCGACAACCCGCCGGAGCGTGACATCGAGTGGACCGAGTCGGGCGTGGTAGGCGCCTACCGGTTCGTGCAGCGGCTATACCGCTTGGCGGAGGCCAGTGCGGGAATGGTGCCGGCCAGGCCTGACACATTTGCAGCTGACGCCTTGGCGTTGCGGCGGGTGACCCACAGGACGGTTGTCAGTGTCACGCAGGCGCTGGAGGATTTCGCGTTCAACGTGGCTGTGGCGCGCATCTACGAGCTGGGCGCGGCCATAGCCTACGCGGACCGAGGCGGCGATGTCGACGGACTAGCCTTTGCCCGGCGTGAGGCGGTGGAGATGGCGGCCCGCCTAATTGCACCGATGATGCCGCATTTGGCCGAGGAGCTGTTTGCCAAGCTGGGCCATGGCGGCCTGTTGGTGGCGGAACCGTGGCCAGAGGCGGATCCGGCGCTCGTGGCAGCTCAAAGCCTGGTCATAGCCGTGCAGGTCATGGGCAAGTTGCGCGGGACGATCGAGGTGGCGCCCGATGCCGCGCCGGATGTGGTGATCGCGGCAGCGGAGGCGGAGCCGAACGTTGCCCGGCTGCTGGAAGGCAAGCGCGTGGTCAAGCGCATCCACGTGCCAGGGCGTATCGTGAATTTCGTGGTGGCGGGATGATCGGCCGGCGCGCCTTGGTGCTCGGCCTGGCGGGGATGACCGCGAGTTGCGGTTTCCATGCAGTGTATGGTGAAGGGCAGCCGGGTCAGGCCGCTCTGGCCGCGGTGTACGTCGACATCATTCCGAACCGGTCCGGACAACTGCTGCGCCAGGCTCTGCAGGCGCGCCTCGAAGGCGCATCTGGCGACGTGCCGAAACGTTACACGCTCGCTGTAGCGTTTTCGGAAGCGGTCTCTGGCCTTGATGTGCAGGCGGACAACTCGACCACACGTAACCGGGCGGTCGGCAATGCCACTTGGAGCTTGCATTCCGCTGATAGCCCCGCCCATCAGTTGGCCGGCGGCGTGGTGCGCAGTGTCGATGGCTACAACATCATCGACGAGCAGTTTTTCTATCAGGATTTGGAAGAGGATGCGACGGAGCACCGGCTCGCGCAGGCTCTGGCCGACCAGATTGTTCTGGCGATGGGGATCTACTTCGATAAGCACCCTGGGTGACAGGTGTGGCGGTAACCCATGAAGCTGGACGCCAAGAAGTTTCCAACCCTATTGCGCGATGCAAGCAGATGCCGGCTGGCGCTGATCCACGGTGAGGATGAGGGGCAGATACGCGAGCGGTCGCAAGCCCTGACGCGCCAGGTGGCCGGCAGCTTGAACGATCCATTTCTTGTCGTGGAGCTCGGCAGGGATGGCTGGAGTCAAATACCGGCGGAGATGGCTGCGCTGTCGATGATTGGCGGCCGGCGTGTGATCGTGGTGCGCGAGGCGACCGAGGCGGTGCTTGGCCAGGCTACGCAGGCGCTCAAGGGCCCTGGCGGCGCGTTGTTGATTTTGGAGGCGCCGGGGCTTGGGAAGGGCAAGCTTCGCAGTTTTGCGGAGACGATCCAAGATGGTGTCGCAATCGCGTGCTACCCGGATGAGGGCCGCGGCTTGACCGATCTGGTAAAGGCCGGACTGGCGGAATTCCGTGTCACCATAGACGAGGATGCTCTCGCATGGCTGAGCCAGGCGTTGAGCGGCGACCGTGCGGTAATGCGCAGCGAGGTGGAGAAACTCGCCTTGCTGGCTGAGCAGGGTGGCCAGGTTGATTTGGACATGGCGCGCGACTGCACGGGGGAGAATGCGGCAGGAAGCGCGGATGAAGGCCTGCTGGCTGCCATGGGTGGCCACATAGAGGCGGCGGATGGCGGCGTGGAAGCGGCCATCCAGGACGGGCTGACCGGCGTTGCAGTCCTACGCATGGCGGTGTCGTTGTTGCAGCGCCTTCATCAAGCCCGGTTGCGTATGGATGATGGCGAGAGTGCAGCCGATGCGGTTCGCCTCATGCGGCCGCCGGTATTTTTTCGGGCGCAGACTGCCACGGCCGGGTGCCTTGCCATATGGTCCAGCCTGGCCCTGCTGCGTGCGTTGGAGGAAGCGCGACAGACGGAGTTGGCTTGCAAACGCACTGGGAGCCGGCAGGAGTTGTTGGCGCGTCGGTTTGTCGCGGGGCTGGCGCGCCAGGCCCGGGCAAGGAGGCAGTCCCGTTTCGAGGCAAACTAAGAAGTTTGCACCTATCGGGCAGCTTCTCTCATGCGGCCGGGTTGAGAAGGGCTAAGAGGCCATCCAGTTGATCTAGGCTACGATACTTGATCGTTACCGCTCCACCTCTTCCGTCGAATGCGATCTGCACGGCCAAGCCCAGCCGCTCGGACAGGTCGCGTTGCAGAGCCTCTGTTTCAGGGTCTTCTACGCGCTCCCTCGCTGAGCGAGAGTCGCCGGCTTTTGCTGTAGCTAAGGCTTCGGTCTGACGAACGCTTAAACCGCGTGCGATCACGGTTTTCGCCGCCGTCTCCGGGTCTGGATGCGCCAAAAGTGCCCTGGCGTGGCCGGCCGAAAGACGGCCTTCCTGCACCTCGATGCGCACGCCTGCCGGAAGCTGCAGCAGCCGCATGATGTTGGCGACGTGGCTGCGAGATTTCCCAACCGCGGAACCAAGTTGTTCCTGGGTGAGGCCGAACTCCTCCGTTAACCGGCGAAATCCTTCACCCTCCTCAATCGGGTTGAGATCCTGGCGTTGCAAGTTCTCCACGAGCGATGCTGCCATGGCATCGGCGTCTGAAAGCTCTCGCACCAGCACGGGCACTTCGTGCAAACCGGCCTGTTGGGCAGCCCGCCACCGCCTTTCGCCTGCGATGATCTGGTAATGTTGTGGCCGGCTGGGGTGCGGGCGTGCAAGCAACGGCTGCAATATGCCGCGCGTCTGGATTGACGCGACAAGCTCAGCCAGCGACTCCGGATTGAAGCTGGTGCGCGGCTGGAACGGGCCTGGCTCGAGGTGATCGATCGGCAGGCTGCGTACGGGCGTCACCGCAGCCCCTGTCTGCGGCTCAGGAGCGTCTCCCATGAGGGCAGCCAGGCCGCGGCCCAGGCGGGGCGGCGCCGTCATTGCACGACGGCCTGTTCACGCGTGAGCAGTTCGGCGGCAAGCTTCGTGTAGGCGACTGCGCCGGCCGAGGTTTTGTCGTAGATCAAGACCGGTTTTCCATGGCTTGGGGCTTCGGAGATGCGGATGTTGCGGGGGATCATCGTCTCATAAACCCGCTCGCCAAAGAAGCTTCTCGCATCGGCGGCCACCAGATCGGACAGGTTATTACGGCGATCAAACATGGTCAGCACGATACCCTCCAGCTGCAGACTAGGATTGAGGCTGCGCTTAACGCGCTCGATGGTCTGCACGAGTTGGCTGATACCCTCGAGTGCAAAAAACTCGCACTGCAGTGGCACGATCACCGAGGAGGCTGCCACCAAGCCGTTGAGGGTCAGCAGGCTTAGGCTTGGCGGGCAGTCTATGATGACGTGGTCGAAGGCCGGGGCTGCCTGCAACGCCTCCCTGAGCCGGAACTCTCTCCGTGGCATCGGCACAAGCTCTACCTCGGCACCCGCCAGATCAGGATCAGCAGAGATTACGTGTAGGCCAGGAATCAAAGTTTGCTGGATAAGGCTGGCAGCATCCTGTGCTTCCAACAGCATGGCGTATGTGCCGGATCCGCGCCGCCGCCTGTCTACACCCAGCCCAGTAGACGCGTTTCCTTGTGGATCAAGATCAACAAGCAGCACCTGCTTGGATCGCTGGGCCAAGGCAGTTGCAAGATTGATGGCCGTCGTCGTCTTGCCTACTCCGCCTTTTTGATTGGCGATGGCAATCACTCGTGCCGCTTGTCGTGTGATTGTGTCACGCACGTTTGACCTCGCTGATGCGCAGGATTACGCCGCCGCCGCGTGTCTGGCTACAGTGCCTCTCGATACGCATGGCCCAATGGCGCCGTGCGTCCGCTATTTCAGCCTCGGCGTTCATACCTTTAAGCAAGAGCATGGCTCCGTTTGGCTTCAGGATCGGCGCCCCGAGATCAAGGAGTGTGCTCAGCGGAGCCAGCGCTCTGGCGGTAATCAGGTCTGCCGGAGGAAGGCGCAAGCCTTCAACGCGGCTGTTTAATACTGTAACCGACGCGCCTGTCAGGCGAGCCGCCTCTCGTAAAAAAGTTGCTTTTCGCAAATCAGCTTCGATCAAGGTAAAATCGATGCTGGTGGTGATGGCAAGCACCAAGCCGGGAAAGCCGCCGCCTGAGCCCAAATCGTAAGCGCTACTTTCGGCTTGGGACGTCAGATTGCGCAATTGAAGCGAATCGCAGATGTGACGCTCCCATATCTCAGGGAGATCGCCTCGACTCACCAAGTTGATGCG
>CAXTJZ010000025.1:0-18811 GCA_964244695.1 uncultured Acetobacteraceae bacterium | reverse complement strand
CGCTCATTCCATTTGACGAGCAGTGCTACAAACGTATCCAGGCGCCCCAGTGTTTCACGTGAAACACTCGACGCGAGTGTTTCACGTGAAACACTCAATGCGTCTTCCGCAGGTGTGCCATCACTGCCAAAGACGCGCTGGGTGTTAGTCCGGCTAATCTACCAAGCGCACCTAACGAATGTGGCCTGGCCAACGTTAAGCGTTCTCGCGCCTCTGTGCCTAACCCGGCTACGTCGCTGTAATTAAACTCAGCCGGGATTTCTGTCGCTTCTGTCGCCCTGAAGTGCTGTATCTCGACAGCCTGCCGCCCGAGGTAGCCTCTATAAAGCGCCGTGTTGATCACCTGCTGGCAGACTTGTGGTGCAAGGCGAGTAAACCACGGAAAGGCTTGGCGCACCGGAGCTGTATCGCCAACCTTCACAATTGCATCCTGGATCGTCTTCGGCAGTCCGTCCTGCCGGACAGGAATGCCGTAGGAGAGCAGTTGAGCAGGTGTCCGAACGTCCGAGGCAGACATCTCCATCGCGCGGGAGACTTCGGTTGCGAAAGCCAGGTATCGATGCTCCCGATCTGCCCCTACGCACCCGGCTTTTATGCCCAGGGTAGTCAATCGAAGATCCGCGTTGTCACAGCGCAAAGACAACCGGAATTCTGCCCGCGACGTAAACATTCGATAGGGCTCGGTGATACCCTGGGATGTAAGATCATCCGCAAGCACACCGATGTAGCTGGTTGTGCGGTCTACCGCGAGCGCTGGCAGGCCTTTCAGCCCCAGCGCCGCATTGACCCCGGCAAGTATTCCCTGGGCGGCCGCCTCTTCATAGCCGGTCGTGCCGTTGATCTGCCCGGCTAGATACAGGCCGCGGACGCTCTTGAGTTCGAGTGAAGCGTACAACGCCGTCGGGTTGATGAAATCATACTCGACCGCGTAGCCCGGTTGCGTGATCCTCGCGTGCTCCAGCCCTGGTATGGTGGCCAGGATGTCTCTCTGCACAGACGCTGGCAGGCTAGTGGAGATCCCGTTTGGATAGACGGTCTCGCCGTCCGGCGTTCCTGGCAAACCTTCGGGTTCAAGAAATATCTGGTGTTTGTCGCGGCCAGCAAACCGCACGACCTTGTCTTCCAAGGATGGGCAGTAGCGCGGCCCGCGGCCGGAAATCGCACCGCCATACAGGGCCGACTGACCCAGCCGATCCTGCACAATCGCATGTGTCGCTGGCGTGGTGGCGGTCAAACGGCAGTCAGTCTGCCGTTGCCCGATTGCCTCCGTCATGAAGCTGAACGGTGTAGGCTCGGCATCTCCGCGATCCTCCGGCAAGGCATCCCAGGCTATACTGTCGCGCGCCAGCCGCGGCGGCGTGCCGGTTTTCAGCCGGCCGAGAGGTAATCCGAGCGAGGCAAATTGCTCGGCAAGCTTCACGGACGGGGCCTCGCCAACACGCCCCGCTTGCGTCTGAACGTGGCCAACATGGATCACGCCGCGCAGGAAGGTTCCCGTGGTGACGATCACTGCAGCAGCCCGCAGCGTCTCGCCCGAGGCGAGTTTCACGCCTGTGACTCGCGCCGGCGCCTCGATTGCAAGCGCCTCGACTTCTGCGGCGCGTATCGTCAGGTTCGTGGCGGCCTGCAGCATCGCCTGTATCGTCTGCCGATAGACCGCGCGGTCGACCTGCGCGCGCAAGCCACGCACCGCCGGCCCCTTGCTCCTGTTCAGCATCTTGAAATGTATGCCGGAAATGTCGGCCGCACGCCCCATCAAGCCGTCCAGCGCGTCGATCTCTCGAACCAGATGGCCCTTGCCTATTCCGCCTATAGACGGGTTGCAGGACAGTTCGCCTATGCGGTCCAGCCGATGCGTAACCAGCACAGTCCTGACACCCATGCGGGCCGCCGCCGCTGCCGCTTCGGTACCAGCGTGCCCGCCGCCTATAACAATAACATCGTAGTCTGCCGATCCTGGCATGACGTTCCTATTTGCCAATACAGAAGGCGCGGAATACCACATCCAGCACTGCCTCGGTATCGACCTCTCCGGTCAACCGGCCAAGGGCGGCGCGCGCCAGCCGAAGTTCCTCTGCCCGTAGCTCCGGTAGTCCGGCACCGAGCGCGGCTTGCAGACAGGTTTGCGTGTCACGCAAGGCGGCGACATGTCTGGCGCGGCTCAGCAATGGGTCGCGCTCGGAATGGACAAGTCTGTGGGCCTGAGAGGTAAGCAGGGCCACCAATCCCGCCAGACCCTGCCCTGTCCGGGTGCTAATGCCAGGAGTGTCAATCGGCGCTGCCGCTACGTCACATTTGCTGGCCACCAGCATGTGGCCTGGATCCGGCAGCCTGTCTGCACCGATGCCGCCTGCTTCCGTCAGCTCGATCACGAGGTCAGCCTGCTGCATGCGCTGGCGTGCCCGATCGACACCCTGCGCTTCGACCTCGTCCGACGTCTCGCGTAAGCCAGCCGTATCGACCAGCGTTACCATCACCCCGGAAAGATCAAGCTGGACTTCCAGGCTGTCGCGCGTGGTGCCGGGATGCGGTGACACGATGGCAGCTTCACGCCCGGCCAAGGCGTTGAACAGGGATGACTTTCCGACATTCGGTTGCCCGGCAATGACAAACAGCAGGCCGCCGCTGATCTTGGCACCGGTCTCTGCCGAGGCTAACTGAAGACCGATTTCCTGAAGCAGCTGCTCCACGGCTAGGGCATTTTCCTGTTCCACGCTGACCGGCAGGTTGTCGTCAGGAAAATCGATCAGCGCTTCCTGAAACGCCAGGCAACGCGTCAGCCGCGCGGACCAGCCTTCCACGAGAGCGGCGGCGCCACCCTGAAGCTGAACAAGCGCCTGCTGACGTTGCGTATCCGTTTCGGATGCGCTCAGGTCCGCAACGGCTTCCGCCTCGAGCAGGCTCATTCGTCCCGCCAGGAACGCGCGCCTGGTGAACTCGCCTGCGTCGGCCGGCCGGGCACCTGCCTTCAGCAAGGCGGTGGTGACGGCCTGGATGACCGCGCGTCCGCCATGCACGTGAAGCTCCGCGCTATCCTCGCCCGTGTAGCTGCCCGGCCCGGGAAACCAGAGTACCAGCCCCCTGTCGAGCAAGGCCCCTGCCGCGTCGCGCAGGTTGCGCAGGGACGCATGCCGGGCTTCCGGTACACCGCACAAGCCGGTCAGGATCGCCCGGGTTTGCCGGCCGGACAGCCGGATTACCGCGATGGCCCCCCTGCCTGGTCCGCTGGCCAAGGCGAAGATGGTGTCGGACGCCTTGCCAGGCTGCGCGGGCCGGCTCACCTGTCTAGCATCAGCGTCTCCGCCCGCTCCCCGGATTGCAGGTGAGCCAGCAGAACCCGGTCCACGTCAGCCACCGTGTCCACCCTGTACCAGATCCCATCGGGGTAGACGACGATGCACGGCCCGCTCTCGCAGCGGTCCAGGCAGCCAGAGCTGTTTATCCGAACCCGTTTCAACCCGAGCTCCTTGGCGCGCGCCTTCATGTAGTCGCGCAAATGCTCTGAGCCGCGTGCCGCGCAGCTGCCGCGGGAATGGCCATCCGGGCGCCGGTTTGTGCAGACGAAAACGTGGAAATCAAAGAACAAGGGCGGGTCTGTTGGTAGGGAGTCGCGCATTCAACGTCCTGTTTGCTGTTCTGCAGCCCTGGCGCACGGTCGAAAGCGACGCTACTGCTTCGCCGCATGCCACAGCTCTCGTTCCACACGCCCCTCGGCGCGTTGACCTTGTCTGAGGAAGACGGCGCCATCGTCTCGCTCGATTGGGGTTTCGGCCGCGACCAGACCGAGACACCCCTCCTGGTGCAAGGCCGCGACCAGCTGCAAGCCTATTTCGACGGCGAGTGTCGCCAATTCAAGCTGCCTCTGGCGCCAAAGGGCAGCGCCTACCGTCAACGCGTCTGGCAGGCTTTGAATGATATCCCTTACGGGCAGACCGTCTCCTACGCCGCGATCGCCGCGCGCATCGGTGGCTCGGCGCGCTCCGTCGGCGGCGCCAACGGCGCCAATCCCATACCAATCCTGATCCCGTGTCACCGCGTGGTAGGAACTTCAGGGGCCGGTGGCTATTCCGGTGGAGACGGAATCGAAACCAAGATGTGGTTGTTGACGCTTGAACAGGGCGCCTGCCCATACGGTGCACGCCTGGAGGTCAGATGAGCAAAGCAGTCCGGATACACGCCTATGGCGGGCCAGAGGTCCTCCTTTGGGAGGACGTGCCCACGCCGGAGCCAGGTCCTGGCGAGGCCCTGATCGAGCAGAAGGCAGTCGGGCTCAACTATATCGACGTCTATTTCCGTACGGGGCACTACAAGGTGCCCGGTTTTCCCGCCGTGATCGGGCAGGAGGGCTCAGGAATCGTCACCGCCGTCGGACCCGGCGTGAACGCGGTCGCCGTGGGAGATCGCGTGGCCTACGCAGGCGCGCTCGGCGCCTACGCCTCCAAACGTGTGGTGCAGGCGGACAAGCTCGTGGTCCTGCCCGAGGCGATCGATCACCCCACCGCCGCATCCTTGATGCTCCAGGGGCTCACCGCACAATATCTGCTTCACAGCACCTACCGCGTCCAGGCTGGAGAGACCATTCTGGTCCATGCCGCCGCTGGCGGCGTGGGGCTGCTGCTCTGCCAGTGGGCGCACCATCTCGGCGCCACTGTCATAGGCGTGGTCTCCACCGAGGCGAAGGCGGACCTCGCAAGGCAGAATGGCGCGGACCACGTCATCGTCGGCCAGCAGAACGTGCCGGCGGAAGTCAAACGCATAACCGGCGGCGCGATGGTGCCGGTGGTGTATGATAGCGCCGGCAAGGATACGTTCCAGGCCAGCCTGGATTGCCTGGCGCCACGCGGGCTGATGGTCACCTTCGGCTCATCCTCCGGGCCGGTGCCGCCGGTCGATCCCAGCATACTTGCGGCGAAAGGCAGCCTGTTCCTCACGCGCCCGAGTCTTGCCACCTACACGGCAAAACGCACTGAGCTGGCGCGCATGTCGGCCGACCTGTTCGCCGTTGTCGCCAGCGGCGCGGTTCGCGCCGGCGTGCACCAGACTTTCGCCCTGAAGGACGCCGCTGCCGCGCACACGGCCCTGGAAAGCCGGGCGACTACCGGAAGCACGGTTCTTCTGCCCTGAATCGGACAGTCCCTTTCTAGGCCGGTTGCCTGTGATCTTCCGTGACACTTCGTCGCTTCGGCAATTACGGAGCAGGCGCAGATAGGTCCCATACCGGAGGATCAATCATGCTTTGCCGTAATGCTTTGAAGACAGGCCTGGCCGCAGGCGCCCTCGCGCTTGGGTTTGCCGCTATTCCGGCAGCGCCGGCCGAGGCCGCCTGGGGCGGCGGATATCACGGCGGCTTTCACGGTGGCGGCTACCACGGTGGCGGCTGGGTGGGTGGATTACATGCCGGCTTCGGCTTCCGCGGTGGCTGGGGCGGCTGGCGCGGCGGCTACGGCGTTGGCTTCGCCCGTCCTGGTTGGGGCTACGGCTATGGCTGGCGCGGCTACCCAGGGTATTCCGTGGGCTACGGCTATGGCGCCGGTTACGGTTACAGCTACGGCTACCCGGCCTATTATGCCGCTCCCGTAGTCGCCTATAGCGCACCTGCCTATGTGCAGCCCTATGCGGCGCCGGTGTACCATCACCACGTCAATCACCATATCGCCCACGTGACGTGCAGGTAGAAGCGCCAACTCCCTGTCGGCTGCCGGCGAACAGGCCGCCGACAGGGAGCAAGAGTGTTCTGCTTCTTTCTTCGTCACCTATAAGCCCGGGCAAACATCGCCACCGTCAGCACCACCCCGATACCAACCACCCCCATGCGTAGCTTGCGCTCATCCACCCGCAGCATCATCCAGGCGCCGAACTGCCCGCCGACCAGCGCGCCCACCCCCACCGCCAGCGCAGCGCGCCAATGCACGTCGGAGGAAAACGCGAAAATCAGCACGGCAGACGCGTTCATGACTCCCGCGAGCACGTTCTTCGTGGCCCCCGCGCGGCGCACCGCCAGGCCCGCCAGAGTCAGCGCCGCCAGCATGAGCATGCCGATGCCGCCGCCGAAATATCCGCCATAGATGGCGATACAGAACTGCGCCACGCCTGCCCACAGCGGCGGCAGATGCGCGCCGCCTCCTGTCTCCCGCCGGAAGAAACTGCCCCAGGCGAACACCGCTGTGGCGAACAGCACCAGGAACGGCACCAGGCGCTCGAAGAAGCTCTCCGGCGTCTCCAGAAGCAGAACCGCGCCGAAAGCGCCGCCGATCAGGCTCAGAATGACGAGCATGCGGAAGCCAAGCCCTTCCGCACCGGAGACGTGCGAGCGCCCGGTCCACCCCGTGGCGAGCTGGCCTGGGAACAGCGCCACCGTCGAGGTGATGTTGGCCGCACGTGCACCCATGCCGAATAGCAGCAGCGCCGGAAAGGTAATGAAGGAGCCGCCGCCCGCCAGCGCGTTCTGCGCGCCTGCGATCAAGGCGGCTACGACCAGCAAGGCGTAGAGTGGCAGATTATGCAAAGGCTAAGGCCCTGAAGGAAAGAGAGGAAGAAAGGCCTTCTTTTTTGAAAAAAAGAAGCAAAAAACTTCTGCTCCTTCGCCGTTGCGACGCTTCGGTTTCATCAGGAGGCACCCAGCTGCTGCAGATGCGGGGTAGTAAAAGTTTTTTGGTCCTTTTTTTCAAAAAAGGACCGCTTGCTTTCTGCACCCCCCCAAAGCTGGCACGCCGGACGCATCTTGGGTAAAACGCTGCGATAACGTATTGGAACGCCTTGCATGTCGGACACTGCCGCGCAGAAAGAGACCGCCGACCAGGCGCTGGCACGCGCCCTGAACGCGGCCAAACTCCGGCGCATCAACGAGGCGATAGGCATCTGCCGGGACCTGCTGGCCGCTACGCCGGAGCTGCCGGGTGCGCTCGGCCTGCTGGGCGGCATACTCGGCCAGGAAGGCCGCGCGGACGAGGCGATCGAGCTGCTGAAATCCGCCGTCGCCAAACAGCCGAACGTTGGCAACTGGCACCTGAACCTGTGCGCGCTCTACCGCGGCAAGAACATGCTGGACGAGGCGCTCGCCGCCGGCCTGGACGCCATCCGCACCAGCCCCGACACGGCGGCCCACCGCGTCGAGCTGGCTCTCACCCACCTGACGCGCGGCGAGCGCGACCTCGCCTCGCTCCGCTACCGCGAGGCGATGGGCCGTGAGCCCGAGCACCCCGCCGCCCATATGGGCCTGGGCGAGCTTCTCCTCTCCCTGGGGGAATACAGCCCAGGCTGGATGGAATATGCCTGGCGCAACAAGCTGGACCAGGCGCGCGGCACCCTGCCGAAGATGACGGCGGCCCAATGGAACGGCATGGCGCTGCCTGGCGGCACCCTGGTCCTGGTGGCCGATCAAGGCTTTGGCGACATGATACAATTCGCCCGCTACATCCCCTGGGTGAAGCAGCGTGTGCCGAAGCTGGCCGTGGGCTGGGGCCCGGAAGTCACCGCCCTGCTCGGCCACCATCCGGATATCGACATCTGCTTCGCCAAATGGGCGGACGCGCCGCCGCACGACGCCTACGTGCTGCTCTCCAGCCTGCCGCAGATCTTCGGCACCGAGCTGTCCAACATTCCCGCCCCTATCCCCTATCTGAGCCTGAACGAGAACCGCGTGGCTTTCTGGGGCCAGCGCCTGACGCAACTCCGGCCGCAGCGGCGCCTGCGGGTGGGCCTGGCCTGGTCCGGCCGGCCAACGCACCCCAACAACCTGCGCCGCTCCATACGCTTGGCCACCCTGGCGCCTATCCTGGCCGTGCCTGGCGTGGATTTCTTCGGCCTGCAGAAGCCGTTCCCCGAAGAGGACCGCGCCACGGCCGCCGCCAACCCGCATTTTATCGACCTTGCGCCCGAACTGGCCGATTTCGCCGAGACCGGCGCGGTGATGAAGAACCTGGACCTGGTAATCGCGGTGGATACCGCTGTGGTGCACCTCGCCGGCGCGCTGGGCGTGGAGGCGTGGGTGCTGGTGCCGGAGCCGGCGGACTGGCGCTGGCTGCTGGGGCGCACGGACAGCCCCTGGTATCCGACGCTGCGCCTGTTCCGTCAGGGCAAGCCTACGGAATGGGCACCTGTGGTGGCCGAGGTGGCGCGGGCGTTGGCGGGGCGGATGTCCTGAGAAGAGAGCAAGGCCTTCTTTTTTGAAAAAAAGAAGCAAAAAACTTTTACTCCGCTGTCGCGGACCTGTCCGATAGGCGCGCGACAGCGGAGCAAAAGTTTTTCGGTCCTTTTTTTCAAAAAAGGACTGCTTGCTTCCTTCCTTGGTTCCCATCTGTTCCACCATGTCCCAGACCATGGCCCGCCCGGCGCCCGTCGCCTTCATCCCGCAGCGCCAGCCGGCCAAGGCGGCCACCAACCGCTTCCGCGTGCAGTCGGATTACGAGCCAGCCGGCGACCAGCCGGCGGCAATCCGCGAGCTTGTAGCCGGGCTGACGGCGGTCGAGAAAGACCAGGTGCTGCTGGGCGTCACCGGCAGCGGCAAGACGTTCACCATGGCCAAGGTGATCGAGGCGGTGCAGCGCCCGGCCCTCGTGCTGGCGCCGAACAAGACTCTCGCCGCGCAGTTGTATGCCGAAATGAAATCCTTCTTTCCGGACAACGCGGTGGAGTATTTCGTCAGCTATTACGACTACTACCAGCCGGAAGCGTACGTGCCGCGCACCGACACGTATATCGAAAAAGACAGCCAGATAAACGAACAGATCGATCGCATGCGCCACGCCGCCACGCAGGCGTTGCTGGAACGCAACGATGTGATCATCGTGGCGTCTGTCTCCTGCATCTACGGTATCGGCTCGGTCGAGACGTATTCGCGCATGGTGGTGAAGCTGCAGGTGGGCGGCAAGATAGACCGCGACACGCTGGCGAAAGCGCTGGTGGAGCTGCAATACCGCCGCAACGATGCGGCGTTCCAGCGCGGCACCTTCCGGCTGCGCGGCGAGAACGTCGACGTGCACCCCGCGCAGTTCGAGGACCGCGCCTGGCGCGTGATCCTGTTCGGCGACGAGATAGAACGGCTGGAAGAGTTCGACCCGCTCACCGGCGAGCGCACAGGCACGCTCAACGAGATCGCCATCTACGCCAACAGCCACTACGTGACGCCGCGCCCCACCCTGAACCAGGCGATCATCCAGATAAAGGAGGAGCTGAAGGGCCGGCTGGACGAGCTGGTGACCAACGGCCGCCTGCTGGAAGCCGAGCGCCTGCAGCAGCGCTGCACGTTCGACCTGGAGATGATGGAGACCACCGGCTCCTGCAAAAGCATCGAGAACTATTCACGCTATTTGTCCGGCCGCAAACCGGGCGAGCCGCCGCCGACGCTGTTCGAATACCTGCCGGAAAACGCGCTGCTGATCGTCGACGAAAGCCACGTGACCGTGCCGCAGATCGGCGGCATGGAGCGCGGCGACCACGCGCGCAAGTTCACCCTGTCCGAGTTCGGCTTCCGCCTGCCCTCCTGCATCGACAACCGTCCGCTGAAATTCGCCGAATGGGAAAGCTTCCGCCCGCAGACGGTGTTCGTCAGCGCCACGCCCGGCCCGTGGGAGATGGAACGCACCGGCGGCACGTTCGCCGAGCAGGTGATACGCCCCACCGGCCTGATCGACCCGGTGTGCGAGATACGCCCGGTGGAACACCAGGTCGATGACTTGCTGGCCGAGATCCGCCTCACCGTGCAGCGCGGTGCCCGCGTGCTGGTCACCACGCTGACCAAGCGCATGTCCGAGGATCTCACCGAGTACCTCACCGAGCACGGCGTGAAGGTGCGCTACTTGCACTCGGATGTGGACACGCTCGAGCGCATCGAGATCATTCGCGACCTGCGGCTTGGGGTGTACGATGTCCTCGTCGGCATCAACCTGCTGCGTGAGGGCCTGGACATCCCCGAATGCGCGCTGGTCGCCATCCTGGACGCCGACAAGGAAGGTTTCCTGCGCTCCAAGACGTCGCTGGTGCAGACCATCGGCCGCGCCGCCCGGAACGTGGACGGCCGCGTGATCCTGTATGCCGACGTGATGACGGTCAGCCTGCGCTACGCGATCGAGGAGACCGAACGCCGCCGCACCAAGCAATCCGCCTGGAACGCCGCGAACGGCATCACGCCGCAATCGGTCCGCAGCCATATCGGCGAGGCGCTCAGTTCCGTCTTCGAGCAGGATTACGTGACTGTCGCGCCGATCAAGGACAGCAGCGTCACCGACATGGTCGGCCGCGACCTGAAATCCTCCATCGCCGAGCTGGAGAAGCGCATGCGGTCGGCCGCGGCCGACCTGGAATTCGAAGAGGCCGGCCGGCTGCGTGACGAGATCAAGCGGCTGGAAGCACTGGAACTGGGCCTGCCGCCGCCCCCGGCCGCCAGCAGCTTCAAGCCTAAGCGTGACAGGACGCCCGAGCCGCTCGGGCCCGGTGGTGGCGGTTACGACCCTTCCAAGCTGCGGCGTGGGCGCGGGCCCAAGAGGGCTCGGGCTTGAAAGTACGGCAGGCAAACAGTTCTTTTTCGCAAGAACAACCCAACTCTTTGTTCCTCCGCCGTGGATCGGCGGCAACCCGTGGTCCGGCATCGTGTCTGACATCAACAGGAGAATTCGTGATGCGTATGAGTTTTGCTCTTCCTTTGCTACTACTGCCTGCTCTCGCCCAAGCTGCGCCCATGCAGGACCCTAGGACGCAGTGCCTCTTTGTGCCGAACATACGCGAGACGCAGATAGTCGACGACAACACCATCATCTATCACATGCGCGATCACGCGCAGTATCGCGTGAACATGCTGGCGCGCTGCTTCGGCCTGAAGCACGAGCCCGACGGTTACACATTCATCCAGGATAGCCTCGAGACGGAAAACCTCTGTGCTAATCAAGCAACGATACGTCTGAACAGTTTCCGCACGATCTGTCAGCTTGGAGATTTCACGCGCATAAAGTAAGGCAAGGCCTTCTTTTCCGAAAAAAAGAACTTTTGCTTCCTGTCGGCAATTAGCCGGAAAGATCCGCGACAGCGGAGTCAAAAGTTTTTTGCTTCTTTTTTTCAAAAAAGAAGGCCTTCCTCACCTAACCTGCCCCGCCCCAATAACCTGATACCGGAAACACGTAAGCTGCTCCGGCCCCACAGGCCCGCGCGCATGTATCCGCCCGGTAGCGATTCCGATCTCCGCGCCAAAGCCAAACTCGCCACCGTCGCAGAACTGCGTGGACGCGTTCCACATCGTCACCGCACTGTCCACGCCAGCCAGGAACGCAGCAGCCGCCTCCGCATCCTCGGTAACGATCGCGTCGGTATGCGCGCTACCGTGGCGCTCTATGTGGGCCATGGCGCCGGCCAACCCGTCCACCACGGCGACCGCCAGCACGCTGTCCAGCCACTCCGTATCGAAATCCGCGTCCGCGGCCCGCGGCAGGTCCGCGACGATGGCGCACGCGCGCGCATCCGCCCGGAACGCGCAGCCGAGTGCGGCCAGGTCCGCGATCAGCACGGGCAGCAGGTCAGGTGCCACAGCCGCGTCGATCAGCAGGGTTTCTGTGGCGCCGCATATGCCGGTGCGCCGCATCTTGGCGTTCGCCAGCACGCGGCGCGCCATCGCCGGATCGGCGGCCGTATGCACGTAAGTGTGGCAAAGCCCGTCCGCATGGGCCAGCACCGGCACGCGCGCCTCGGCCTGCACGCGCGTCACCAGGCCGCGGCCGCCGCGCGGGATAAGCAGGTCTATCCAGCCTGAGGCCGCCAGCATGTCCGCCACGAACGCGCGGTCCGTGCCGGGCGCCATCTGCACGCAGGCGGCAGGCAGGCCGGCTTGCGTCACCCCTTCCACCATCGCCGCGTTTATGGCGGTGGCACTTGCGAAGCTGTCGGAACCGCCGCGCAGGATGACGGCGTTGCCGGATTTCAGGCAGATGCCGGCCGCGTCCGCGCCCACATTCGGCCGGCTCTCATAGATCATCCCCACCACCCCGATGGGTGCGGCCACCCGGCGTATGCGCAGCCCGTTGGGCCGCGTCCATTCGGCCAGCGTACGCGCCAGCGGGTCCGGCAAGGCCGCGATCTCTTCCAGCCCGGCCGCCATCGCCTCTATGCGCGGCGGCGTCAGCGTCAGCCGGTCCCTGAACGCGGCAGCCGCCTGGCAGGCCGCCAGGTCCGCAGCGTTGGCAGCGCCTATGTCACCGGCGCGCCGGCGTATGGCTTCCGCCGCCGAACGCAGCGCCATGTCCCGTTGAGCGGCCGTCGCGCGGCCGAGCACGCGGGCCGCCTTGCGGGCGGCATGGCCCAGCTCCGTCATCGTCGGCGTCGTGGCGGGCTGATGCGCATCCATGCCTCGCATCGTACCGCCAGGCGCACCACCTTGGCAAAATCCACGGTGGGACAAAGATCGCCATGAACAGATACATCGCACTGCCGGCGTTGAGCGCCGCCGCCCTGCTTCTGCCGGCCTGCGCACAGCTCCTGGCCGCCGCCGCGCCGCCCACCATCCACGATCCGTCAAAGGTGCAGCCAGGCACCTACGCCGTGGACCCCACCCACACGCAGGTGCTGTTCAGCGTCCTGCATCTCGGCTTCACCCACTACTACGGCAACTTCTCCGGCGTCAGCGGCAGCCTCTCTGTCGTGCCGGACAGACCCTCCGCCATGGCCGTCAGCATATCGGTGCCTATCGCCTCCGTATCCACCACCAGCCCCAAGCTGGACGGCGAGCTGAAATCCGCCGATTGGCTGGATGCCGCGCGTTACCCAACCATGGTTTTCCGCTCCCAGACCGTGACGTCCACCGGTCCCACCACGGCAGACGTCGCCGGCACGCTGACTCTGCACGGTGTCGCCAAGCCGGTCACGCTGCACGCCACCTTCGTGGGCGCCGGCGTGAACATCCTGGACCACAAGGAGACGGTCGGGTTCCAGTTGAGCGGGACGGTGAAGCGTAGCGATTTCGGTGTGACGAAGTATGTGCCTCTGGTTAGCGATGATGTGACGTTGATGATTTCTGCGGCGTTTGAGAGGGGGTAGAGAAGCAAGGCCTTCTTTTTTGAAAAAAAGAAGCAAAAAACTTTTGCTCCTGACGCCTGCATCACGGCGCGCGCTGGTTCTGCAACACTAGTCGTTGCAGGATTAGAAAATACGCCGAATGCCACCGGGGAAGTAAAAGTTTTTTGGTCCTTTTTTCCAAAAAAGGACTGCTTTCTTTCTACCCGCTTCGCTTGAGCAACCCCTGCAAAAACCCCCCAATTTCAGTAGGTTGGACAGAAGCCCCCCGCACGATCTGGTCGAAATGCCGCGTCAGCGCGCGTATGTGGTCGGTCGATTGGAACACGAAATACGTCTGCCCCAGGTAGATCGCCGCGCGCATCGGCCCGAACACGGTGAACGGCACGGAAAACAGGCGTTTCCTGTCATACAGGAACAGCCGGAAGCGCGGATAGAGCTCGTCGCACAGGGCCACCACCTGTTCGAGCTGCGCGCGGCGCACGCGTAGCGGCAGCGCCCGCCACACGTCCTCACCGCGTGCAAGCGCTTCGAAAATTTGCAGGCTGGTGCAGCATTCTATCTCCGTCTCCGGCTGACGCAGGTATTCCAGGCGGGACTGGGTGATGCCGATCTGCCGGCGCGGGCTGAGCGTCACGTAGTGGCCGTACTCGTGCTCGATCACAGCATCGGTTTTCAGCAGATCCGGAAACGTGGTGGGGATATGGCGTATGCGGTAGCCAGCGGCCTCCGTATGCCAGCGCAACAGGCGTTCGTCGAGCGGGCTCGGCGCGTCGCGTTCGATCTGCAGGCTCTCGTCCACCATGCCGGCGTCCGGCTTGTCGCCCTGGCTGAGGCCGAGCAGCCAATCGAGCGACACGTTGCCGATCTGCGCGATGGCGGCGATGGATTCCACGCGTGGCAGCCGGTCGGCGCCGGCGGCCAGCAGCTGGGAGAGCGTGCTGCGGTCTATGCCCGCGGCGCGGGCGAAATCCGTCTGGCTGAGCTCGGAGCGCGACAGCACCTGGCGCAGCCGCTGCTGGAAGCGCGGCAGGATCTCTCTTCTGTCTAGCGCCTCGTGGGCCGGCGGCATGGCAGGGCACTCGTCAGGAGTGCTGCATATTAACAGCAAATGCTGTGGCAACACAATGCCTGCCGTGCTTTGCGCACAAACGCAGCGTTTTCTGCACGTACGCAGCAGGCGCCCGAGTCCGTAACGGGTGCATAACGGTCTCCGGGGGCAATCTCGCCCGCCTCAGGAAGGCACGGCATGCGGCAGTGGAGCGAAGGAGCGTGGGGTTGGTTGCGCTTACGGGAGACGCCGACCTGGGCGCTCGTGTTCACCATCTACGGGGGATGGCTGGCGCTCACCTGGTATTGGCACGCGCTGCCTGTCTGGGCACTAATGCCCTTGGGGGCCTGGCTATGCGCCTGGCACATGTCCCTGCAACATGAGCTGATCCACGGCCACCCGACACGCCACGAGCGGGTCAACGCCGCCCTGGCCGCGCCGCCGCTGAACCTCTGGCTACCCTATTCGCTCTACCGTGAGGCACATCTGCGCCACCACCGCGCCGAACACCTGACCGATCCGCTGGAGGACCCAGAGAGCACCTATGTGACGCCGGACGCCTGGGCGCGGGCCGGCCGCGCGCGTCGCTGGACGCATCTGGTGTGCAACACGGCCGTGGGCCGGGTGGTGGTCGGGCCGGCACGTACCATCTCCGCATTCTGGCTGCGGCAGGCCGCCCTGCTGCCCTCCGGCCAAGCACCGTGGCGGGACTGGCTGGGCCACGCGGCCGGCATCTGCCTCGTTCTCGCCTGGGTCTGCAGCGTCTGTCACATCGGCGTCGCCGCCTACGCCCTCTGCTTCGTCTATCCTGGTACGGCGCTGATCATGATACGCTCGCTGGCGGAACACCGCGCGGCGGAGCGGCCGCGGGACCGCACGGCGGTGGTCGAACGCGCCGGCCTGCTCGGCTTGCTGTTCCTCAACAACAACCTGCACGTGCTGCATCACGAGCGCCCGCATGTGCCGTGGTATGCCCTGCCCGCGCAGTGGCGTCAGGCGCGTGCCGGTCTATTGGAGTCGTGGCATGGGCCGCTCTACCGCGGCTATCGGGACGTGGCGCGCCAGTATGCGTGGAAGCCGCATCATCCTGGGCCGCATCCGGTTGGAAGCAAGGAGGGCCTTCTTTTTTGAAAAAAAGAAGCAAAAAACTTTTGCTCCCTGTCGGCGGATGACGGACAGGCGCGCGACAGCGGAGCAAAAGTTTTTTGGTCCTTTTTTCAAAAGGGACTGCTTGCTTCCTTACTTGACCAGCTCCTTCAAGGGCCGGGAGACATCCGCCAGCACCTCCGGCGCCAACGCCGCCCCCACCAGCCGCTTGGCCGCCATGAACTCCGCCGGGCGGTTCACCGAATCTGCCGCAATCACCACGCCGTCCCGCAAATAGAACAGGCTGAACGCCCGCTCCGCCATCACGCCCCGCAGCACCGTGGCGTCGTGGCCCTCCGCGAGCCCCACCGCCTGCAGCTTCAGGTCGTATTGGTCGGACCAGAACCACGGGATCGCCGCATACGGTTTCAGCCGGCCGCATATCGTCTCGGCCGCCACACGCGCCTGCTCGATCGCGTTCGGCACGGATTCCAGCCGCACCCGTCGGCCCAGCAGCGGGTTCGGATGGTTGGCGCAGTCGCCGATCGCCAGCACGTCCGGCTCCGGCGTGCGGCAGTATTCGTCCACCAAGATGCCGTTGCCAACGGGCAGGCCGGCCGCTTCGGCCAGGGCCGTGTTCGGGATCAGGCCGATACCGGCCAGCACGAAGTCCGCGGCGAAACACCTGCCATCCGTAAGCTGCGCGGCGCCGACATGTCCGGCGCGGCGCGCGTCCGGCAGAAGTGCCGCCAGGCTGACGCCCGTCTGGACGTCCACACCCGCCGCGCTGTGCACGCCCTCATAGAACGCGGACATCTCCGGCCCGGTGACGCGGGCCAGCAGGCGCGGCGCCGCCTCGAGCACCGTGACGGAGAGACCGTGCTGTACGGCGACGGAGGCCACTTCCAGCCCGATATAACCGCCACCGACAATCACCAGCCGCGCACCAGGCGTAAGACGCGTCCGCAACGCCAGCACGTCATCGATGGTGCGCAGCACGTGCACGCCGTCCAGCTCGGCGCCGGGGCAGGACAGGCGGCGCGCGTGCCCGCCTGTCGCCAGCACCAGCTTGCGGTACTCCAGCGCGCGCCCGTCCGAGAGCGCCACGCTGTGCCGCGCCAGGTCCAGCCGTGTCACCTGGGTGCCACCGATGAAGGTGATGTCCGCCTTGGCATAGGCCGCGTCCGGCCGAAGCAGCAGGTCCGCCGAGGTGACGTGGCCGGAGAGGAACGCTTTGGAGAGCGGTGGCCGCTGGTAGGGGAGGTGCTGTTCGGACCCGACCAGGGTGACAGAGCCCGTGTAGCCGGCCTGACGCAGGCGTATCGCGAGTTCGCCGGCGGCTTGGCCGGCGCCTGCTATCAGGACGCCTGGGTTTGGTTGAGAGTCGGGCAAGGAAGGCCTTCTTTTTTGAAAAAAAGAAGCAAAAAACTTTTGCTTCTCCGCTGGTCCGCCGCTTCGGTGTTTCCTGGAGCAGCCGGCTGCTGCGTATGCGGGGAAGCAAAGTTTTTTGCTTCTTTTTTTCAAAAAAGAAGGCCTTGCTTCCTCTTACTGCAAAACCGGATACCCGGCGGCAACCGCGCCGCGCTCAAGCTCAAGTATCCGCTCATACGCCTCAGCAGCAACCCGCACGAAGCCGCCAAGCAGCAACGCCGCGCGCGTTTCCGCCAGCGCAGGGTCCGCGGCCAAATCGTCCAGCGCGCCGGCGAGCGCGCTTCGTGTTTCGTCGGATGTTGCGGCCGCGGTGATCAGCGGCAGTCCAGGTGTCGCCTCCGTCCAGGCTAGCACGCGCAGTTTGCCGGCCGTCTCTGGCCGCCAGCGTTGCAGGTGCGCCCACGTGACGCAGTCGATTGCCGCAACGTCGGCGCGCCCTTCCGCTACCGCCGTCATGCTGGCAGCGTGCGCGCCTGTCATGATGGTTTCCGCGAAGAAGCGTGTGGCGCCGTTCGCCAGCGGCGCGACCGCGGCACGCAGCACGTTCATGCCGCTGTTGGAGGCCGCATCGTTCACCGCGCAGCGCCGTCCGCATAGGTTCGCGAGGCTGCCGGCGCTGTCGGCGGCGCGAACAACCACGGCGCTGCGATAGAGCGCACCGTCGCACCCTTCCGCCAGGTAAGCCGGCGTCGTTACCACGGCCACCTTGCCGGCCAGGCTGGTTACCAGCGGATAACCGCAGGTCTGCCCCAGCAGCAGCCGGTGATCGGTCCACATCGCGGCGAGATCGGTGCCGCGTAACAAAGTCTGCGGCGCCGCCACACCCCGGTCCTGCAACCGCACCGCGATGGCGGCCCAGAGCGCATCGGTGGCCCCGCGCAACTCCGGCAGGTCGTACATGGGGAGCGTCGCAAGGCTCAAGGCAAGCAGTCCTTTTTTTCAGAAAACGACCAAAAAACTTTTGCCCCCCGCAGTTGCCCGGGCGCGTGTCTGCAAAACCAGAACCGTCCTGAGTGCAGCGGGGAAGTAAAGGTTTCTTGCTTCTTTTTTTCAAAAAAGAAGGCCTTGCTTCCTTTCACCGCTCACCGCGCGCGAAGTTCCGAATCATCCAGGACCGGAACACGGAAATCACCGGATCGGCCAGGTCTTCCGCCGCCAGGTTCAGGAAATATCCATACCCATCCTCAAACGTCTCGGCGAACGGCGTCACCAGCACGCCCTCGGCGATGTCGCGGGCGAACAAATCCACGTCCAGCAGCATCACCCCCTCGCCGCCGGCCGCGTATTGCGCGGCCAATGCCGCGGTGTCGAACGCCAGCCCGCGGCTGGTGCGCGCCCCCAGGTCGAAATGCCGCGAGAACGCGTCCCATATCAGACCGGGCGGCTCGCCCTCCAGCTTCACGTGCAGCAGTTCGTTGTCCGCCACGAACTGAGTCAAGGACTTGCCCGCCTGGGACGCCGCAAGGCTTGGGCTGCACCCCGGCGTCACGCGCGACATCCAGAGAAGGTCGGAGACGGCGACCCCGGTGCGGCGCTTGTCATAGATCACCGCGGCATCGGTCTCTGTCCGCGGCGCGCCTGTCCAGCCCACGCTGGAGAAGTCGACGAAGATGTCCGGGAACTCCCGCCGGAAGCCCTGCAGAATGGGCAAGGCCAGTTTCTGCGCAAAGGAGGGCGGCAGTTGCAGGCGCAGCGTACGCACGCCACCGCCGTCGCGCACCACGTCGTTCAGCGCCTGCTCGATGCGGTCGAACGCGCCGCGCACGATGGGCAGCAATGCAGTGCCGGCCTTGGTGAGTGCGAGCGATTGCGGGCGGCGCTCGAACAAAGGCAGGCCCAGCAGGGCTTCGAGGCCTATCACGTGCCGGCTGACCGCGCTTTGGGAAACGTTGAGCGTGCTGGCGGCGGCGGTGAAGCTGAGGTGGCGGCCGACTGCATCGAAGGCGCGCAAGGCGTTTAGCGGCAGCCAGCGCCTGTCAAAGGTGACCATGGGCGGGGAGCATACGGCGTAGGAAGGAAGACAGTAGTCCTTTTTTGAAAAAAAGGACCAAAAAACTTTGACTCCGCTGTCGCGCGCCTCTTGGTCAGCCGCCGACAGGGAGCAAAAGTTTTTTTTCTTCTTTTTTTCAAAAAAGAAGGCCTTGCTTCCTTCCTAATGCCCCAATGCAGATAAGGCATTATCCGAGGGCGCCCGGTCCATGGCATCGTGCCGGAATGCAAGATTACAGCCGCGTACGTCAGTTGCTGCAT
>CAXTJZ010000024.1:0-26424 GCA_964244695.1 uncultured Acetobacteraceae bacterium | reverse complement strand
CTCTTAATCAGCTTGTCGCAGGTTCGCCCCCTACAGTGCCCACCAGTTCCCAGCATTGATCTGGCTACTGGCTCCCTTGCGGCGTGACATTCCTGCCGAATTCTTAGCCAAGCATCGCCTTGTGCATCCACTTACGAATGCGTAGCGTTATCGACACATACGGTAGTCGTCTAGCACCTTCACGTCCGGCGGAGCTTACATGGCATCATTCGCTAACCCTGCCGCCCAGAAGCAGAATTGGACTAAGGCTGCAGGGCGGGCGTCAGCCTCGGATTCGGCTCACGAACTATACGTCACGCCTACTCCGTTTGGGCTTTTTCGCTACGTTGTCTGGTCACACCGAGCTCCCAGGGAACTGGTAGCCTGGGGTGAAGCTTCGACGCTCGAGGACGCTATGGATGCAGCCGAGTTGGTCGCGACCGAAGCGCCTCTGTCGACACGCAGCCACATCGTTAACGGTCCAGCCCAGATATCATGAGTTACGCTTGAATGTCGTTTGTCTTACCTGGTTTTCCGTCTTGCTGCGCTTGAGAGTGTGTGTTTGGAGGCGTGGCTAGCCTCCCTTCCACGACCTTAAACATCCAAAGGCGGGTGATCTTCCGATCATTGCTTCTGTCATAACAAGTTCAGAGATGGCGCTGAACAGCCTAATTCAAATTATCTGTTTGCGCTGAAATATCGAACGGCGATCTTTCCTATTTCGTCTGCTTACTTAGGACATGTTCTCAGCTGATCGGGCAGAACCGGCGACCAGGCAGCACGCCGTGTTCTCCAAGCTACAGCTACAGGACAATCGCCCGCGAGCTGTCTCAGCCCAGCGTGAACCCCACCCAGCCAGACGGCACGTAGCGGCCCAGAGACGGGCAGAGAAGGAACACACGCCAAGCGTAACGGCCCGCCCGCGGCGCGGGCATGCGCACGGCGGAGACATCCGTGGTGGTGCTGAAGGCAAGTGAGGCGGCGCGGCTCTCCAGCCGCATGACCTGTATGTAGTAGGAGGCGGGCGCCGGTGCAGAAGCCGCGGTCCAGACCAAAGGCAGTCCGCCTACCGGCACGGGCAGGCTTGCCATGTCCGGCGGGTAACGGGTTGCAGGGGCAGGGACGGCGTCAGGCAATTTCGCTGAAGGGTGGTCCGGCCGGTTGGCCGCCGCCTGCAGCCCTTCGGCCGCGGCCTGGCTGAACCAGGCTTGCGCAAGCACAAGGTTCTGCGGCACGCCGTCGCCTGACTCGTAGAGCTGGCCCAGATCGAAGGCTGCGCGCGCAAGGCCGCCCGTCGCCGAGGCAGCGTAGTAGTCGGCCGCCAGCGCCGCGTCGCGCGCCGTGCCGCGTCCACTGTCGTACATGACGGCAACGTTCAGCTCGGCTTCCGCCAGGCCGCCATCAGCGGCCTGGCGATACAAGGCGAGCGCGCGAGCGTTGCCTGCCGTGCCGGTGGCGGAAAGGTCCGCGGTGACCGCCTGGTTGAACACCGTGTGCGGGTCAGTACGGGCCGCAGCCTGCAGCGAGCCGGCCAGCAGCGCCAGCACGGCCAGCGGTGCCATGCGCCATAGTGCCACCCCAGGTGATCGCGTCATGGCAACTGCACTTCAATGGTTCCCGGGATCCGTCCGGGCAGTCCGGGCGGCGGCAGGACAAGCGATGGCTGCAAGGCGTTGCCGGTCAACTTGGGCCATGTGCTGCCTGCCAGTGATTTGGCGATCGCATCGGCCAGCGGCCGGTCCTCGCTGTAGAAATAGGAGATCACCCGGCGCGGCGGCGGGGCGTGCACGGGCTTGGCGCGTATGTCCGTCATGCCGGCGTTCTGCAGCTTCAAGGCAATCGGGCGCAGGCGGTCCAGCGCGCCCGCGTCGCGTGCCGGATAGAGCATGATGATGGAAGCGGGTGCTGCGGCAGGAAGTGGCGGCAGTCCGGCCGGAGGGGCGGCAGGCTGGCTGGACACCGGTTCGGGCACGCTGGACGCCGGCACCGGCAGGCTGCGCACGGCGACGGGGGGCGGCAACGGCGCCAGTATCGGCGGAGGGGCAGGCACCCTGGCAATATCCGGTGGCTGGACCGCAGTGGACTTCCCGGTTGCGGATCTGGCCGGCAGCTCCTGGCCGGGCGAAGCCGCCGACAGCGCCGAGTCCAGAGGTGCGGGGGACTGGGTGGGGGCCACCGCCGGCTGTCCTGAAGGTTCATGCAGCACCAGCCCGGTGAGCGCCACCGCAAGCGCAGCCACGCCGGCCACCAAATACAAACGCGAGGCCTTGAACCTTCCCGGCCGGGATGCGGCGGCTTGTGCCGCCGGGCCTGGCTGGTTCATGACGGTGGGAGCCGGCATTAGGGCGCGGTGCACGAGGTCCGCGTCGATCTCCGGCGCGTCTTCCGTGCTGGCCAGAAAAAGCGTGGCGGCCAGGCTGCTGCGCAGGCGCCTGCCTGACCCGGCGGCATCGGCGACCAGGGCGGCCACGGCACCATGGTCGAGCAGGTCCGGGCTGTGGCCGAGCGCATCGAGGCGGCGGGCGATCAAGGCTTCTACAGCTTGCGGGGTCAGCCTGGCGCCGGTGTTTGGGGGGGCTTGCGTGTCCATGCGCTCAGGCGGCCACCTTGGCGGCGGCGGCCGCGTTGGGGCGCAGACGGGCGATTGCCAGCAGGAGCAGCACCGGAAACAGCACCGGCGGGAACTGCTGGTAGCCGCCGGTGAACAGGAAAAGCATCATGAGCGGGATGAACAGCGCGCCCTGTAGCGCGGTGCGTTCCGCCCGCCAGAACAGGGCCAGATAGGCCAGTAGCAGCGGCAGCCCGTATTCCAGGAACACCTTTACCGGCGTGTTCACATCAAACGCGTAAGGCAGGCTCAGCTTCTCGCTGACCCCTGCGCCGATGCCGGCCAACAATGCCGAAGGCTCGCGGGCGAGCACGTCGGACATCAGCCAGAACGGGGTGATGAAGCGCATGTGGCCGCTGGTGCCTGGCTGGGAGATCTCGCCCAGGCGAGCAGAAAGCGCATCGGCGAAGTCCGGTGCGGCGAGCGCGGCGGCGGCCAGGATCAGGCCCAGCGCACAGGCGGACACAAGGGCTATCTTGATGAATTGCGGGCCGATCCGGACGCCGGCGAAGAGGAAGAAGCTGGCGAGCACGATCCAGCCGGTGCCGGAGAAGGAGAGCAGCATGCCGGCGGTGAACAGCGCGAAATACAGCGCCCGGCGCGCGGTCAGCAACTCGATCATCAACCCCACCGCCATGAACTGGGAGAACACCGAGGGCTCGATCAGGAACAGGCCGTTGGACTTGAGTATGTCGCCTATGCCGACCGGGATCTCCAGATTGTAGCCCTGCTCCAGTAGCAGGTTGGCCGGCAACAGCCCGGTGAAGGCGAACAGCCGCAATCCGGCGAACTGTGCGGCAAACTGGGCGATGCCCAGGACGGCGATGATGGCGAGCAGGCGGTTGATGCGGGCGAAAAAGGCGGTCTCGTCCACCGGTACGGCGAAGCTGAGCGTGGCAAGCGCGGTGATGCCGAGGAAGTGCAGCAGCGAGTTGGTGCTTGGCGACGCGTCGAAGGTGCCGGGCGACAAAGCGTGCCAGCCGGCGCCCAGTACGGCCAGGCCCACCAGGCCCAGATAGATCCCGCAGCGCCCGCGGTGCAGTACCAGCGTGCCGTGCGCCAGGCCCCAGGCGCCGAGCGCCAGCCCGATCGGCCCCACGATGCTGAGCGGTGCGGCGCCGGCCAGCACGCCGAAGCGCTGCAGGAACAGGCAGACGCAAAGCAATACGGTTGTGAAACGCAGGCACGCCGCTTGCGTTCGCAGCGCAGTGGGGGTGGCGCTCAGCCCAGGCCGTGCAGGTGAAGGTGTATCAAGATCGATGGCGGGGTTGAACACGGATACTCTCTTGCCGAGGGCGCCGGGCGGCGGCGCCAGGTTGCGTCGCGCCAGCGGCACTCCACGGCATAACATGGCGGCGCCGCGTTCGTTCCGGCTGATGCTCAGCATGCGTGCGCTGCCCCCCGCGTTGGTGGTCTGGACCTGGCTCGCCCCACGGGCGCACGCGCAGGTTATCGACGAATACCTCAATGCAGGCATCCCCGGCTACGACACCGCCGCCGGCGTAACGGTGGCGACGCGCCAGCATCCGGAGTACGACGCGCAAGGCGTGAGACTGGGGGAATTCCTCATCACGCCTGTGCTGCAGGAAAGCGTGGGTTACGACGATGACGTGACAGGCACGCGTGATGCGCACGGCAGCGCGCTGATCGAGACCAACGCGTCGGTCAATGCGGCAGGCGGTTGGTCAGACACGCGTTTTGCCGGCGCGCTGTCGGTGGATGATTTCGAATATCCCGAGCAGTCCAACCAGGGCTTTACAAACTGGACGGCGGCGCTGGGCGGCAGCCACGATTTCGGACGTGACACGCTGAGCATAGGCTACACGCATCTTAACCTGAACCAGACGCCGCGCGACCTGGACGTGCCGGGGCTGAACCAGACGATCGCCTACCGCGTGGACGACCTGCGGGCGAACTACCACGTCGATCTCGGGCGCTTCTTCGTCCAGCCCGGGATCGACGTCTCCTATTATAATTTTGATAACGGCACGGTCGGCGGCCAGGAGTATCTGCAGACCTACCGCGACAGAGTGACGATCTCGCCGGAACTCGTCGGCAGCTATGAGTTCGCCACCCGGCGCCGCCTGGTGGTGATATTGCGCGACACGCAATCCGATTTCAACCAGTCGCCGCCCGATCAGCCAAGGCAGAACTTCAACGACGCCTCGGTGCTGGGCGGCGTCGCCTATGATGCCGACGGCATAATCGGCTTCCGCCTGCTGGCGGGCTACGAGGAGCGCAGCTTCGCCGCCAGCGCCGCTTACAGATCAGTGCAGGCGCCGATCGTGGAAGGTGCCGCCACCTGGACGCCCACCGGGCTTACGACCGTTACGGCAAGTGCCGCGCGCTACATCGAGGATTCCGCGGCGGAAGCGACCGTCGGCTACACGGAGACCGCGCTGAAGCTGCAGGTGGACCACGAATACCTGCGCAACGTCATACTCTCCGCGCACGCCGCGTTCTTCCTCGACGATTACGGCCATGCGGCGAACGGCACGGGCGGTGGAAGCGAGAACTTCTTCACCGGCGGCGTGGGCGCCTCCTACGCCTTGAACCGCAACGTACGTCTGGCCGCCGACTACACGTTTTCCACACGCAACAGCAGCAGCAACGGCGCCGCCTCGCCCGAAGGCTTCCTCACCAACGGCGAAGTGTTCGGCAGCAACTACTCCGAGAATACGTTTCGCCTGACGCTGCGCTTCGCCCTCTAGCCGCCTGCCAGGAGCTTTCGATGCCAAGACAATCCCTTGCCGCGCGTGCCTTCCTCACCCGCTTGTCCGTATGCGGTCTGCTCGCCTTGGGCGCCTCCGCCTGCACGCCGGGTGGCGATCTGCCGCCGCTGGCCGACTACACGCCGGGCGCCTACAGGCTGGGCGGCGGCGACCAGATACGGGTGATCACGTTCGGGTCCGACCAGCTCAGCGGCCAGTTCCATGTGGACGACCAGGGCCAGGTGGCGATGCCGCTGGTCGGCAACATCATGGCAGGCGGGCTGACATCCACTCAGTTCGCCTCGAAGCTGGAGGACACGCTGTCCTCGCAGAAATTTTTGAAAGAGCCGAGAGTGTCCGTGGAGGTGCTGGCATACCGGCCGATCTTCGTGCTCGGCGAGGTCAGCAAGCCCGGGCAATACAGCTACTCGCCTGGTATGACGATGCTCACGGCCGTGGCGGTGGCTGGCGGGTTCACGTACCGCGCGGTGGAGGCGTACGCGGGCGATGTGCGCACCGTAAGCGGGGCAGCCAGCGAGGGCAAAATCACGCCACATTCGTTCCTGGCGCCTGGGGACGTGGTGAAGGTTTATGAGCGGCATTTTTGAGTAAGCAAGAAAGGTCTTCTTTTTTGAAAAAAAGAAGCAAAAAACTTTTGTCTCCCCGCTGGTTGGCAGCTTTGGTGTTTTCTGACGAACACGATTGCTGCAAGTTCGCCGGCTGCAAGAAATTTTTTGATCTTTTTCTCAAAAAAGAACTGCTTCCTTCATGACGGACCTTACCAGAAGAGGTGTTCTGGCCGGCTTAGGCGTCACGGCGCTGCTGCCGCTAGGCAGACCAGGAAGCTACGACCTGCTTGCCGATTACCGCTTCGGCAGCGCACGGGCAGACGCCACAGTGCGTGACATGGCCGAACTCCGTAAGCACTTCCGCTTCCGCTATATTTACGACGACGGCCGGCTAGACGGCCTGGATTCTTACTGGTCAAAGCATCGGGACTACCCACAGGGCGACCCACGGTCACTGCATGTGTTCGGCGCCGACCATCTGGCGTTGAAAGGCCGCATACCGCCCGGCGGCGGATTGCGGGCGGGGGGCATCGAGGCCGGGATGTTGGGGGCGCTCGTTCCCGTAACCCAGGGCATGGTGGGGGAAATGCGCGCCAAGCTGCCGCCCGGGATAGGCACTTGGCCGGCATTCTGGCTGAACCCGGGCGTGGAGTATCCGGACGGGCATTTCTCCGCCACGCCCTGGCCGCCCGAGATCGACATCTTTGAGTTTTTCGACTGGCAGGGACGGCCCACGCCGCGGTTGATGACGGCGCACGTGCAAGATGCCGGCCGGCCGCAGGATTTCGGTAATCCTGCCGTCCTGATGTCCAAGTTCACCAACGGCGAGTATGATCCTGGGATCGACTTTTCAGCAGGCTACCATGTCTTCGCGCTGGATTGGCAGACAGACACGCCGGTCTGGCTGCTCGACGGGCAAGTCATACAACGTATGCATTACGTCTGGCGCGCGCCGCCGGCGCACATACTGATCACCAACCAGATCGGGATGTCGCTAAAGGGCACGGACATGGCGGGGATGACAGATGAGGGGGCCGGCTGGGATTATTGCCTGGATTATCTGCGGGTGTTTCGGCGTGTCTGACAGTCGGTCAGCACTTCCGTCTGTAACGATGGCCAACTTAGTTGACTCGATCATCTTGCTAGACGATCAGCCCGGTCTGCTGTGACAAAAGCACACGGCAAACAGGGTTCAAGCACGACTATCAATCTAGCTCAGAGCAACGTGACTAGAACTTATTGCGGTGCAACATAAAAGTTGAGACTACTCAGAAACCAAAGAACTTACATGCCAACAAGCCCAGGGCAAGCCAGAGTAGGGAGGCGAGGCCCAGGCCGATCAGGAGCCCGTAAGCAGGACCCAAACGGTCGCCTGACGTCTCGTCAACCAGTCTGCGGCCCGGCGTATCGCGTCTGCGCAGCGGCAACACGATGGCGGCTGGACGCAATTCCGCTTCCAACGAATCTTGCCGTTCGGGACGAGGCAAAAAAATCTCAGGTTGTGCAGCCATTTCAACCCCCGGGTGTACGCGGCTTGACCATACCATTGTGATTACGGTCGCGTTCTAGTTCTTAGATGACACGCTTTTTACCCAACTAGTCATAAAGCGTTCGGCCTGAAAGGCCAGGGCAACAAATTTCTCATTTTACAGCCATGATCCTGCCCCAATTATCCGGAGCAAGACTTACCGGACAGATAACAACGGTGTCTGACCATCCCTTGCGGCGCCTGCCCTGGCTGTGCTGGATGTGGCCATGCAACCCGTAGCCACCACAAGCCGCATCCTGGTCCTGGATTTCGGCAGCCAGGTCACCCAGCTCATCGCCAGGCGCCTGCGCGAGGCAGGGATCTACTGTGAAATTTGGCCCTACACCGCTGACGTCGCGCGGATTTCGGCGTGGGGGCCGCGCGGCGTTATCCTGTCGGGCGGTCCGGCGAGCGTGGCCGATGCCAGCGCGCCCTTGTCGGACCCGGCCATCCTGGCGCTTGGCTTGCCGATATTGGGCATCTGCTACGGCCAGCAATTGCTGGTGGCCCAGCTCGGCGGCGTGGTCCAGGGCAGCGATCAAAGGGAGTTCGGTCGCGCCTATGTCGATATTACCGCCGATTGCGCGCTGTTCCACGGCGTGTGGTCGGCGGGTGCGCGTGAGCAGGTGTGGATGAGCCATGGCGACCGGGTGACCGCGCTGCCGCCTGGCTTCAATGCGGTGGCGAGCAGCGAGGGCGCGCCGTTCGCGGTGATCGCCGACGAGACGCGGCGCATCTACGGCACGCAGTTCCACGTGGAGGTGGTCCACACCCCACACGGCACGGCGCTGCTGCGAAACTTCGCCCTTGGCGTGTGCGGCTGCAGCGGGGACTGGACGATGGCGGCGTTCCGCGAGCAGGCGATCGCCCGCATACGCGATCAGGTAGGACAGGGGCAGGTCATCTGCGGGTTGTCCGGCGGCGTGGACAGCTCGGTGGCCGCCATGCTGCTGCACGAAGCCGTCGGGGACCGGCTTACCTGCATCTTCGTCGATCACGGGCTGCTGCGCGCCGGCGAGGCGGCGCAGGTGGTCGAGACGTTCCGCGACCGCTTCCACGTGCCGCTCGTGCACCGGGATGCCAGCGCCTTATTCGTGGGCGCGCTGGCCGGGGTGACGGATCCGGAGACGAAGCGTAAGACCATCGGCCGGCTGTTCATCGAGGTGTTCGAGGAAGAGGCGGCCCGCGCCGGCGGGGCGGACTTCCTCGCCCAGGGCACGCTCTATCCGGACGTCATCGAAAGCGTTTCGGTGACAGGCGGGCCGTCGGTGACGATCAAGAGCCACCACAACGTGGGCGGGCTGCCTGAGCGCATGCGCATGAAGCTCGTGGAGCCGCTGCGGGAACTGTTCAAGGACGAAGTACGCGTGCTCGGGCGCGAGCTCGGATTGTCCGACGCCATCGTCGGGCGCCATCCGTTCCCCGGGCCTGGCCTGGCGATACGCATTCCCGGCGAGGTAACAGCGGAGAAGCTGGACATACTGCGCCGTGCGGACACGATCTACCTGGAGGAGATACGCGCCGCCGGGCTGTACGACGCGATCTGGCAGGCGTTTGCCGTGCTGCTGCCGGTGCGCAGCGTGGGCGTGATGGGGGATTACCGCACATATGACCAGGTGTGCGGTCTGCGCGCGGTGACCAGCACGGACGGAATGACGGCTGACGTGTATCCGTTCGACATGGGGTTTCTGACGCGCGTGGCCGGGCGGGTCGTCAACGAGGTGCGCGGGATCAACCGGGTGGTGTTCGATGTGACCAGCAAGCCGCCTGGGACTATCGAGTGGGAGTGAGGAAGCAAGGAAGGCCTTCTTTTTTGCAAAAAAGAAGCAAAAAACTCTTGCTCCGCTGTCGCGGACCCGGCGGTTAACTTGCGCGTGTTTCGACCGCGGCGTCAGGGGCAAAAGTTTTTTGGTCCTTTTTTTCAAAAAAGGACTGCTTGCTTTCTTCTCTTTCTTCGATGAACCGCACCATAAATTGGCGCCTTGCGTTACTCGCCCTAACGGCGCTGCGCCTGCTCGTCGCTGCGCGCGCGCCCCTCTCGGCCGACGAGGCATATTACTGGGTCTGGTCCAAGGCGCTCGCCGCCGGATATCTGGACCACCCGCCGATGGTGGCGCTGTGGATACGCGCGGGTTGCGCGGTGGCCGGCGACACCGCGCTCGGCGTCCGGCTGCTAGGGCCTGTGTCGGCGCTGCTCGGCACCTTGCTGCTGGCGCGGGCAGCGGAGGATCTGTGTCCAGGACGCCGGGCAGGGGTGGCGGCGAGCGTTCTGCTGAACGCGACGTTGGCTTTGGGCGTGGGCGCCGTGGTGATGACGCCGGACACACCGCTGCTGTTCTTCTGGACGGCGGCCCTGGCCGCACTGGCGCGGCTGCTGCGCACCGGGCGGCCCGGCTGGTGGCTCGCCGTGGGGCTGGCAGGCGGGCTCGCGATGGACAGCAAATACACCGCGGTCCTGCTCGGGGCGGCAGTGCTGGTCTGGCTCGTGGCGGTGCCGGGGGCGCGGCGCTGGTGGCGTCGCTGGCAGCTCTGGGCTGGTGGCGCGCTGGCGCTGGTGGTGTTCTCGCCCGTGCTGGCCTGGAACGCGGCGCATGGCTGGGTGAGTTTTGCCAAGCAAGGCGGGCGGACGGGAGATTGGCATCCGGCCGAGGCGCTGCGCTATTTGGGTGAGTTGGTTGCCGGGCAGATCGGGCTGGCGACTCCGCTTGTGGCCTGCGTGCTTGTTGTGGGGGTTTGGCGCGCCTGGCGCGCGGCGCGGCGCGGCGTGGCAGGCGCTGGTTTGCTGGCCTGCGTGGTGCTGGTGCCCGCCGCGGTGTTCCTGGAACACGCGCTCGGCGGCCGGGTGCAGGCGAACTGGCCTGCGGTGGTCTATCCCGGCGCGGTGCTGGCGGCCTGCTGTTCGGGCGCGGCGCCCGTAAGGTTCTGGCGCGCGGGATCTGCACTGGGTATTGCAATGACGGCGGCGGTGTATCTGCAGGCCGGCTGGGGGATCCTGCCGTTGCCGCGTGCGGCGGACCCGACCCTGATCCGGCTAGCGGGCTGGCAGGATTTGGCGGGTGAAGTGTATGTGGCGGCGGCAGCGGCGCACGCGGACTTCGTGGTGGCGGACGAATATGGGCTGGCGAGCGAGTTGGCGTTCCGCATGCCCGGCGTGGTGGTGGGGTTGGAGCGCCGGTGGTCGCTGTTCGATCTGCGTCCGGCAGAGCTATCGGGCGAGACCGGCATACTGGTGCGCAGCGAACGGGAATACGGCCCGCCCGATGCACGGCCCTGGGTTTCGACGACGCAAGTAGGAGTGTTGCAGAGGAGCCGAGGTGAACGGGTGGCCGAGACCTACCGGGTATATCGCGTAATAGCGCGCGCAACGGTGCGCAACGCCGTAGTCCTGCCGCGAGCGGAAAGGCCCCAGGGCGTGCGCTACTGAACGGCTACGCTGCCGCACAACGCAGGGGAGCGAAAGTTTTCGGCAATTTTTCGCAAAACAAGGTCTTGCGTTCGTTGCCATCTGCCCCGCCGCATTAGAGGCCCCTTAAGAGCTATCATGCCACACTGACCGAGGCGTGCAGCCTTGGTAGGTTCGGATGGCTAAGAGCAAGGCAAAGGGCATCACAATCATCCGCCGTGAGGAGGTGGTTGAGGAAGGCCATCACGGCGGTGCCTGGAAGGTGGCATACGCTGATTTCGTGACCGCAATGATGGCGTTCTTCCTGCTGATGTGGCTGCTGAATGCAACGACGGAAGCGCAGCGGCGCGGCCTGGCGGATTATTTCGCACCCAGCGCCAGCGTGAACGTGCAGCGGTCCGGCACGGGCAAGCCGCTGGGCGGTGCGTCCCCGTTCACTGAGGGGCTGGCGATATCCGACCGCGGAACGGTGGCGGTGATGAACGCCAACGCGCCGCCCGTCGATGAGGACGACGACGGCAGCGACACGCTGGCGACGAAGACCGTGCACGAAGAGGCCAAGGCCGGGCCCGGACGTGAGGGCAATGCGGCTGGCGGTGCGTCGTCGGCCGGGGCTGAGGCGGCGCCGGCGCATGATGCCGCACAAGCCGAGCAGGTGCGGCGGGCGGCCGAGGAAGCACGCCGCCAGGAGCAGGCGGGTTTCGCGCAGGCGGCCGAGGAGATGCGCCGGGCGGTGGCGGCCGACCCGGAGCTGGCGCCGCTGGCGCGCCAGCTTGCGGTCGATCTGACACCCGAAGGATTGCGCGTGCAGATACGTGATTCTGACGGCCTGCCGATGTTCGCCAACGGTTCGCCCGAGCCGAACGAGCGGGCGCGGACCGTACTGACGCGCCTGGTACCCACGCTGATGAAGCTGCACGAGAAGGTGGCGGTCGCTGGCTACACGGATTCCACTCCTTACGCGGGCGGCGCGGGACGGACGAACTGGGATCTGTCTGCCGACCGTGCGAACGCCACGCGGCGCATCCTAACGGAGGCCGGATTGCCGGATGGCCGGATAAAGGACGTGACGGGACACGGTGACCGCGATCCGCTGCTGCCGGCATCGCCAGACGCGGCGCCGAACCGGCGTATCGCGATCCTGCTGATCCGCTCCGCGCCAGCTTTGCACTGAGCGCGCGATGCTGACTCTTGGTGGCCTGGCGTTTCTGCTCGCGTGTGTGTTCGGCAGCTTCATTGCGAGCGGCGGTGCGATAGGGCCGCTCGTGGCATCCATGCCGTTCGAATTGCTGACGATCCTGGGTGCGGCCATTGGCACGTTCATCATGGCCAACTCGATGACCGGCGTGAAGCACACGCTGGCCGGGTTCGGCATGATCCTGAAAGGCGAACGGTTCAAGAAGACCGAATACGTGGAGCTGCTGTCGCTGCTGTTCTTCTTCACCAAATTGGCCAACCAACGCGGCGCCATGGCGCTGGAGCCGCACATCGAAAAGCCGGAGGAGAGCACGGCGTTCAAGCATTTTCCGAAGATACTTGCTGATCACCATACCACGGCGCTGGTGTGCGACTACCTGCGCATGATGGGGATGAATGCCGACGATCCACACCAGATCGAGGACCTGATGGGCCGCGAGCTGAAGAAGACGCTGAATGAGGAGCTGCACGGCAGTCACGCCATCCAGACGATGGCCGACGCGCTGCCTGCGCTTGGCATCGTGGCCGCCGTGCTGGGCGTGATCAAGACGATGGGTCACATCAACGAGCCGCCTGCCGTGCTGGGCGAGATGATTGGCGGTGCGCTTGTCGGAACGTTCCTGGGCGTGTTGCTGGCGTATGGCGTAGCCGCCCCCTGTGCCGCTCGCATCAAGGGAATTGTGCAAGGTGATGCCCGCTACAGTGACGTGATACGCGCGGTTCTGGTGGCGCATCTGCACGGCAATGCGCCGCAGGTGAGCGTGGAGACAGGCCGCAAGATGGTCCCCAACGAATTCATGCCAAGCTTCCAGGAGTTGGAGGAATCCCTAGGCAAACTCCAGGTGCCAACCTGACGCGCGTTGAACTGAGCCCCGGTAGGGAGCACAGATTTTTGGTTCATCTTTCAAAAAAAAGAACTGCTTACTTCCTTTGCTTTTAGCTGAAAATTAACCACGTCCCCGTAACATAAAACCATGGCAGATCACGGTGCATCCCAGGACGCGGAACCCAAGAAGAAGGGTGGCAAGAAGCTTGTCCTGGCGGTGCCCGTCCTGTTGGTGGCGGCCGGCGCCGGGGGTTGGTTTAGCGGAGTCGTCCCCAAGATGCTGGGGCATGGCGCGCCGGCGGCCGCCCATGCTGGCGCGGCGGCTGCCGAAATTAAAGCCGCGCCGCCTGTGTACGTGGACGTACCCGAGATCGTCAGCAATCTGAACGTGCCCGGCAAGCGGCCGAGCTACATGAAGCTGCACGCAAAACTTGAAGTCACTGCGGCGTCGGATGAGGCGGCGGTGACGGCGGCGATGCCGCGCATACAGGACATGTTCCAGACCTACCTGCGTGACATGCGGCCGGAGGAGTTGCGCGGCTCGGAGGGCAGCTACCGGTTGCGCGAGGAATTCATCAGCCGCGCCTCCCTGGCCGCGACACCGGCGCGGGTGACGGACGTGCTGTTTGTTGAAATGATCATCGAATGAGCGAGGAGGACGACGCGCTGGCGGCGGCCTGGGGAGCCGAGCTCGAGGAAGAGCCAGCGGTGGCCGCCGAACCCGCGCGCGTGCTCAACCAGGCGGAGATCGACAGCCTGCTTGGCTTCGATGACGGGCCTGGCGGCAGCGAGGCGGTCAGCGGCATGCAGCGCATCATCAGCTCCGGGCTGGTGTCCTATGAGCGGCTGCCGATGCTGGAGATCGTCTTCGATCGCCTGGTGCGCATCATGTCCACCAGCCTGCGCAACTTCACCAGCGACAACGTGGAAGTCTCCATCGACAACATCGTCTCGCTGCGTTTCGGGGACTACCTCAATTCCATTCCGCTGCCGGCGATGCTTGCCGTATTCAAGGCGGAAGAGTGGGACAATTACGGGCTGATGGTGATCGACAGCGCGATGATCTACTCGATCGTCGATGTGCTGTTGGGCGGGCGGCGCGGCACCGCGGCGATGCGCATCGAGGGACGGCCGTACACAACGATCGAGCGCACGCTGGTGGAACGGCTGATACAGGTGGTGCTGGCCGATCTTTCCGCGAGCTTCGACCCGATCTGCCCGGTGACGTTCCGCTTCGAAAGGCTCGAGGTCAATCCACGTTTCGCCGCGATCTCCCGGTTGTCCAACGCGGCCGTTCTCGGGCGCCTCAGGGTGGACATGGAAGACCGCGGCGGGCGCATGGAACTGCTGCTGCCCTACGCAACGCTGGAGCCGGTGCGCGAACTCCTGCTGCAGCAATTCATGGGCGAGAAGTTCGGGCGCGACTCCATCTGGGAGACGCATCTGGCGGAGGAATTGTGGAACACGGACATCACTCTGGATGTGGTCCTGGATGAGCAGACGATGCGGCTGTCCGACGTGGTGGCGTTCAAGCCTGGTGACCGCATCTTGCTGAACACCTCGGCAGGTGCGGCGGTCCAGGTGCGCTGCGGGACGGTAAAATTGTTTCAGGCCCAGGTTGGGCGGCGGAAGAACCATGTGGCGGTCCGTATCGATGGGGCGCTGGAGCGAAGTGCGCTGGCGGGGCCGGAATGAGGCAAGCAAGCAAGGCCTTCTTTTTTGAAAAAAAGAAGCAAAAAACTTTTTCTCATGTCGGTGGTGGAAACGAGTCTTCATGCCCAATGATGCGCGCCTGGCCCGGTGCGTCCCTTCAACGCTTTGCTAACCTGGGGCGCGCATAATGGGTAATGCGCAATGGCTGCTGGAATCGGCGCTGCTGATCCTGCTTGCGGCGACGCTTGTGCACGCGATCCGGCTGGAACGCGCGCTTGGCGTGTTGAAACGGGACAGGGCGGTGCTGGAGGAGCTGGTGGAAGGATTTAACGAAAGCACGCGCCAGGCGGAAAACGGCATCGAGCGTCTGCGCGGCGCCGCGGACGGCGCAGGCAGGCAGATGGCCCGCCAGATTGAAGTCGGCCAGCGTCTGCGGGACGATCTGAATTTCCTCGCGGACCGAAGCGACAAGCTCGCCGAGCGGCTAGAACACGCTGTGCGGTCGGCGCGCATGTTCGGGGACGGACTGGCCTTTGCACCAAGCGCGCCGGCGCAGGCACCTGCCGCGCCCGTGATGGCAGACCCGGTGCAGGACAGCGCGCCCGCACCTGTGCTTCGCAGCCAGGCTGAGCGCGAGTTGATGCGCGCGCTGCGTACGGTGCGTTGACATGCGTCTGAAAGCGCCACGCCTGCTGACAACCACGATCGGCGCGATGTCCGCGCTGCTTGTGTTGAAATCCGTGACGCTGGTCCAGGCAGCGGCCGAAGAGCCGGGCGGCGCAATGGCTGCGCAGGCCGCCCCGCTGCCTCAACCCGCGAAAGCGGCCGACACCGCGCAGGATGCGGCAAAACCTGCAGCGTCAGCCGGAACAACCCCGCCGGGCGCCGCCCCGGCAGCACCGCCGATGAGCGACAGTGAACGGGTAGTGCTGTTGTCGCTCCGTGCACGCCGCGAGGCACTCGACGAGAGGGCGCGCGCGCTGGACCAGCGCGCCGCCGAGCTTGCAGCGGCGGACAAACGGCTGGAAGAGCGCGTGACCCAGCTGACCGCCTTGCAGACCAGGCTGGAAAGCCTGGAATCGGACAGGCAGGCGCGTCGCACGGAGAACTGGGCCGGCCTGGTAAAAACCTATGAGGCGATGAAGCCGCGCGAGGCCGCCGCGATCTTCGACGCGCTGGACATGCAGGTTCTGCTGCAGGTGCTGGACCGCATGCAGGAGCGACGGGCAGCACCCGTGCTGGCCGCCATGCAGCCGGATCGGGCGCGGCTGGCCACCCAGCTTTTGGCCGAGATGCGCACGCGCGCGATCACGCCGCCGGAAGCGGCTCCACCCACTGCAATCCCGAAAGGCTGAGTTCAGGCAATGGCAATCGATAAATCCATGAACGTCCTTATCGTGGACGACTATAAGACGATGCTGCGTATCATACGCAACCTGCTCAAGCAGATCGAATTCAACAACGTCGATGAGGCATCGGACGGCTCCGAAGCGCTGAGCAAGCTGCGCACCGGCAACTACGGTTTGGTCATAAGCGACTGGAACATGGCCCCGATGACCGGGCTGGAACTGCTGCAGGAAGTGCGTCAGGACACGCGGCTGCGCGCCACGCCATTCATCATGATAACCGCCGAAAGCAAGGCGGAAAACGTGGTCGCCGCCAAGCAGGCCGGCGTCTCGAACTACATTGTCAAGCCGTTCAACGCCGAAACCCTGCGCGAGAAGATCGAGAAGGTGCTGGCCCATGCGTGACCGTTCGGCTTTGGGCGACGCAGGCGCCATGGCGGTTGCCGAGCGGGTGCGCGCGGTCTTGGGCACACGGATGCTGAGCGCTGCCGAAGCGGCTCTACTCGCAGAGATAGAGGACTTGGCTGCAACCGTCGCAAGCACGCGCGCGGAAATCGTCGCCATGGGTGCGGACGACATCACCGCGAGTCACATCCCGTCCGCCACCGACGAGCTGGACGCGATCGTGACGCACACGGCAACCGCGACCGACAGCATCCTCGAGTCCTGCGAGCAGCTCGAGGCGATGATGGGCCGGATGGGCCGCGAAGATGCGCAGACGTTGCAGGATGCTGTCACACGTATCTACGAGGCGTGCAGCTTCCAGGACATCACCGGCCAGCGCATCACCAAGATCGTTGCCGCGTTGCAGGCCATCGAGCGCAAGGTGGCGCACATGATCGCCGTGTTCTCGCCGGACTGCGCAGCCGCACGCGTGTCCCGCGAGCCGATAGGCCCGGAGTCCCTGCTGAACGGACCGCAACTGGCCGAAGCCGCCATGGGCCAGTCCGACATCGACGCATTGCTGGCCAGCTTCGATTGAGCCGGCGCCTGCTGCTTGGCCGCGCTGCCCTGTGCTGTGCTGCGGCGTGGTTCGCCGGGCCTGCCCGGGCTGGCACGCCGCTGGTGCAGGAACTGCAAAATGGCGTGTCCGACCGGGTGATCATCCTGGCGCGGCCAGGGCCAGGGCTGGCGATGCGCCAGGCCGGCGCCACGCTGTCGGTGGATCTGCCGGCAGGCGATGGCGGATTGGCTGGCCGCGGCGTGCAGGGCGCGCCCGGTGCTTGGGTACGCGCGGTGTCGGCAACGCCTGGGCATGTGCGCCTGTCTCTGGCGCTTGGCGCCAGGCCGCGCGTGCACGTTCTGGCGGACCGCATCATCATCGATGTGGACGCCAGCACGCTGCCTCTGCCGCCCGGACAGTTCCACCCTGCCGTGTTGGCCGAGCCACGTCCGGGCCTCTCGGCCCAGAAAACCACGGCAACGATCCCGTCTTCCGCGACACCCGTCATGCCGGTGCCCGCCCCTGGTCCAAAGCCTGCGCCTGCAGCAGGTCTGCCGCCACCTGCCCCTGCACCCGCGCAGGAACAGGCGAGCCCTGTTGCCCCCTCGGTGGTCTTGCTGACGCAAGACGGCACGCTCGGCGGCCCCTCCATCCTGTTGCCTGCGGCGAAACTCACCGGTGCCGCGGCATTCTCCCGCAACGGCGAGCTGCGCGTGGTGCTAGATTCGCCGGTCTCGCTGGACCTGAGCCAGCTCAAGGACGATCCGGTGTTCGGCGGCACCACCGAGCGGCTGTTGCCCGATGGCAGCGAGCTGCGCCTGCGGGTGAAGCCGGGCGCCACGCCCCGCCTGGTGCGACAAGACGCGGGCTGGCAGCTGACACTTGCCCGCGCAGCAGGACCGGTTCTGCTGATCACGGGCACGGCGCAGGCCGGCGTGCTGACCCTGGCGGCCGCCGGCGCTGGCCACGTTGTCGCCGTGGAGGACGACGCAACAGGCGGGCGTCTGCTCGTCGGCACGCAGCGCGGCGTAGGCCAGCGCGTGGTGGCCCCGCACCGCGCCGCGGAATGGGCCCTGCTGCCCAGCTGGCAGGGCGTGGTCGTCCAACCGCTGTCAGACCGCGTAAAGCTTGAAGGCAAGGAGGCCGGGTTCGAATTGATGGCCGCCGATCCGCCGGCGCTGGCGCTGCTCTGGCCCGATACGCTGTCCGCCGTGGGGGCTGACGGCCATGCCATGACCCGGCGGTTCGACTTTCCCGCGCTGCCAGCGCCCATGCTGCATACGCGACTGGCTGCCGCGCTGCGTGATGCCGCCACCACGCCGCTGGCGGGGCGTGCGGCGCCGCGCCTGCGCGTGGCCGAAGCCATGCTCGCCTGTGGCTTGGATGCCGAGGCCGCTGCCGTCCTGCAGGTGGCGGCAACCGACGACCCGTCGGTGATGGCCGATCCCGCCTGGCATGGCCTGTCCGGCATCGCGGCCTGGCTGTCGGCACAGGCCGGCGGGGCCGCTCCTTCGGCGCCGGCATTCGATACCGCGCGCCTCGGTGACAGTGATGAGGCGGCGCTTTGGCGCGGCCTGTGGGGCACAGACCAGGCGGCTTCGGCGGCCGCCGTGGGCGCACGCTGGCGGCTCCTGCTGAGTTATCCGGAGGTGCTGCGCCGCAGGATGCTGCCGGCGGTGGCATCGCTGCTGGCGCGCGGCGGGCAGGATGGCCCGCTGACCGAGCTGCTCGCGGCAGCGCCGGACCCTTCGCTGGACGTGGTGCGTGCCGGCCTGGCGCAGCGCCAGGGCAAGCCGGATGAGGCGCTTCGCCTGCTGGACCGCGTGGCGGCAGGAAACGACAGGCTGGCCCGCGCCCAGGCCGCGGAACTGGCCACCGAGCAGCGTCTGTCCTCCGGCAAGCTGACTCAGGCGGCCGCCGCCGCACTGCTGGACAAGCAGGTCTACGCCTGGCGCGGTGGCGAGAGGGAATTGCGCGTACGCCTGCGCGCCGCCGGCCTGCATGCCGAGGCGGGCGACTGGCGGCAGGCCTTGTCGCTTCTGCGTGAGACGGACACGCTGTTTCCCGGGTCGCACGACGTGATCCACGCCGCCGAGGTGTCTGTCGTGTCCACGCTTGTGCACACCGACAAGGCGGCCAGGCTCGGGGCGCTGGATTTGGTGGCGCTGGCTGACGATGCCTCGCTTGTGCTCGGCGCGGACGCTGCAGAGGCAGCGCTGGCGCCGTTGCTGGCCGACAAGCTGCTGGCGCTGGATCTGCCGGAGCGGGCCGAGCCCATCCTGCGGCGATTGCTGGACGGCGCGGCAGGCGGGCCGGCAGAACCTGCGCTCGGGCTGCGTCTGGCAGGCCTGCTGGCTGACCGCGGCGACGGCTCCGGCGCGCTCGCCGTGCTGGATCGCTCCGGCCAACAGACGACACCGCGGGACGTGGCGGAACGCCGCGCCTTGCTGCGCGCCAGGCTGCTCGCCAGCGCCGGCCGCGCGGCGGACGCGCTGACGGCCCTTGCCGCCTTCACGGACAGGCCGGCCGTGGAAGCACAGGCGGGCCTGCGCGAGGGGCTGCACGACTGGAGCGGGGCCGAGCAGGTGCTGCGCAGCCTGGCAGACATGCCCGGTCCGTCCGACGCCAGGCAGACCTTGGCGCTGCGTGCCGCCCGCGACGCCAGCGAGGCAAGCGACATGGGCGGGCTGCGGGCCATGCGTGAAGCCTACGGTAGCCTGTTCATCGGCAGCGCCAATGCCGGTCTGTTCGCCGTCCTGACGGCCGAACCGGTTGGCCAGGTCACGGACCTGCCGCGCGCCGGACACGAGCTCACTGCGATACGCGCGCTGCCCGCCTCCCTTACCGTCACGGCAGCCAGATAACCCCGCCTGCGTCTCGCCTGGGCAGTCGAGCGAAATCTTTGGCTGTCTTGAATATTTCGCTTGCGCAGGGGGGGGGTGGACCCTATTTCACGCATCCCGGCCCAAGGGGGCGAAAGCCCAACAGGTCATCTGCTGGTTTGGGGGTACGTGATGAACGCACTTGCTCAGCTGGGGATGGTCTCGGATGTCCCGAGCGATTGCCAGAATGAAGTTGTCTCTTTCCCCGTGCATGACGGGGAGGAGCGAACGGACTATTTCGTCGAGAAGGACGGCATGAAATTTGCCGGTACGCACCTTCTCATCGATCTTTGGGGCGCGCGGAACCTCGATCAGCCGGAGCTGATCGACCGTGCGCTGCGCGAGGGTGCCATCGTTGCGGGTGCGACGATCCTGCACAGCCATTTCCACCACTTCACGCCGAACGGCGGCGTGTCGGGCGTGGTGGTGCTGGCGGAAAGCCACATCTCCATACATACCTGGCCGGAACGTGATTTCGCCGCGATCGACATCTTCATGTGCGGCGCCTGTGATCCGCGCCGCGCGATACCTGTCTTGCAGGCGGCATTCCACCCGGAGCGGACGGATGTGGGCGAGCAACGTCGCGGCAGGGTGAAGTAGGGCGTATGCTGGGGGCCGTAAGGCTCCGGACGCCTGCCTTGCTGGAGCAAGCCATGTGGTTGAACGAGGAGCTCTACGAAAACTGGGGGCAGCGCTTCCAGGTGTCTGCAGAGCTTGCGCGGGTCACCAGCGCCTTCCAGGACATCGTCATCTTCGAGAGTGCCTCGCACGGCCGTGTCATGGTACTGGATGGCTGCATCCAGATCACCGAGCGTGACGAGTTCATCTATCAGGAAATGCTCGGCCACGTGCCACTGCTGGAACACGGCGCAGCGCGGCGCGTGCTGATCATCGGCGCCGGCGACGGAGGTGTGCTGCGTCGCGTGCTGATGCACCGCCACGTCGAGCAGGCAACGATGGTGGAGATCGATGGCGAGGTGATGCGCCTCGCGCGAGAGCACCTGCCCGCGATCGGCGGTGACGCCTGGACCGACGCGCGCGCGCGCGTGATCGTGGGCGACGGAATTGCATTCGTGCGCGATGCCGCCGCCGAAAGCTTCGACGTCATCATCGTGGACAGCACCGATCCTGCCGGCGTCGGCGAAGTGCTGTTCAGCGACGCCTTCTACGCCGATTGTGCGCGCATCCTGACGCCGCGCGGCCTGGTGGTGAACCAGTGCGGCGTGCCGTTCATGCAGGCTGACGAACTGCGCGAGACGAGCGCGCGGCGGCGGCGGTTCTTTCCGTATGTCACCGCCTACGTGGCCGCCGTGCCAACCTATGTGGGCGGGCTGATGGCGCTCGGCTTCGCCAGCAAGGACGCGGCGTATGTGCGGCCGGATCTGGAGACGATACGCGCACGTGCGTCGGCCGCCGGCATAGCGGGCACGTCGGGGTACTGGACACCTGAAATCCATGTGGGCAGCTTCAACCTGCCTCCCTACATAGCGGAATGTCTGGCCTGACAGCTGACGGGACCCGGCGGGCGCTTGTAGAATTTCTCACCGCGTTGGTGCGCGACGGTGCAGTCGCGGTGAACAGCGAGTTTGCCGTGCCGTGGTGGAGCTTCACGAAAACCGCCGTAGCGGCGGCGGCACTTGTCCTGGTCGCGCGTGGGCGCCTGCTTCTGGACATCCCTGTAACGGGCCGGCCTTTCACCTTGCGCCAGCTCCTGCAGCACCGTTCGGGATTGCCGGATTACGGCACGCTGCCTGCCTACCATAAGGCTGTAGCGTCCGGTGATGCGCCCTGGGCTGTTGCCGACATGCTGGCGCGGGCCGGTGCGGACAAACTGATCCATAAGCCGGGGCAGGTGTTTGCCTACTCCAACATCGGCTACCTGCTCGTCTGCCAGATGATCGAGCGGGTGTGCGCCGCGCCGCTTGCTGCGGCGTTGGAAGAGCTGGTGCTGACGCCGCTTGGCGTCTCAGGCGTCACGTACGCCGGTTCGCCGCACGATCTCGACCGGACGGCGTGGGGAAACGCGGTGGGCTACGACCCAGGCTGGGTATATCACGGCCTGCTGGTGGGCTCTGCGGGCGCGGCCGCGCTGCTGCTTCATCGTCTGCTTGGGGGAGGTCTGCTGCCGGCGCCGTTGCTGCAAGCCATGTGCACGCCGGAGCCGGTGTTTGCGTCCGTGCCTGGACGGCCCTGGCTGACGGTCGGCTACGGGCTGGGCCTTGGCGTCTGCCAAGCCGAAGGCGGGTTGTTCGCCGGACATACGGGAAGCGGTCCTGGCAGCGTTTCTGCCGTGTATCAGCTTATCGGCGGCCCGGCCGCTCGCCGCCGGACAGCCGCCGTGTTCGCGCAGCTGGACGCGCCAGGGACGGTCGAGCGCGAGGCTGTGCAGCTTGCCAGAGGCTAACGGTTGGAAAGCAAGCAGTCCTTGTGAAAAGAGAAACCCACGTACCTGCAGCAGCCGGGTGTCTCCGGATAAAACGAAGCGGCTGACCCTGCGCAGAGGGCAGAAGTTTTTTGCTTCTTTTTTTCAAAAAAGAAGGCCTTGCTTGCTGTAAAAGCCCAGGACTCGCCACATGCCGCCGCCGTCCGACCTAGCCCCGACCAGGCGACCGCCACCGCAGTTGCGTGCGCTCCGCAGCATAGGCGACATGGCCGTGCAGGCGCCGCAATCGTTGCGCGCGCTGGTTCGCGGCGACGAAATCTTCCTCGTCGTGCTGGCGGCCGTCCTGGGCGCCGTGGCCGGGCTGATCGTGGTGGCGATGAACCAGACGACCCAGCTCGCACATGAATTGCTCTACCAACTGCCTGCCGGCGCACGGCTGTCCGCGCAAACCCGCCTGCCCAAACTGCTTGCTTTTGCGGTGCCCGCTCTGGGCGGATTATGCGTGGGGCTGCAGGCGGCCGGGCTGGCGCGCTGGGCGCCTCGCCGCACGGTGGACCCGATCGAGGCAAACGCGCTCTACGGCGGCAAGATGTCCATGAAGGACAGTCTTATCGTGGTCGGCCAGACCTTGCTCAGCAACGGGGTGGGCGCCTCGGTCGGGCTGGAGGCCGGCTACACGCAGATAGGTTCGGCCGTAGGCTCCCGGCTCGGCCGCGCGTTCCGCGTGCGCCGAGGCGACCTGCGTCTGCTGGTGGGCTGTGGCGCGGCGGCAGCCATCGCCAGCGCCTTCAACGCGCCGCTCACCGGCGCCTTCTACGCCTTCGAGCTCGTCATCGGCACGTACTCGCTCGTCACGCTGGCGCCGGTGGTGGCGGCCTCCATCAGCGCGGTGATGGTGCAGCGCTTCATCCTGGGTGACGAGCCGGGTTACGACATTCCCACCCCGCCCGGGATGGTGACGGCGGATTTCCTGCCCGTCATCGTGCTGGGCGTGCTTTGCGCCGCCGCAGGCATCGCCATCATGTATGGCGTCACGCTCACCGAGCAGGCGTTCAGCCGCAGCCGGGTGCCGGTCTGGTCGCGGCCGGCGATCGGCGGGCTGGTCCTGGGGCTGCTTGCCTGCGTCACCCCCATGGTGCTCTCGGCCGGGCACGGCGCATTGCGCGCGGCGCTGACGGCGGAGCTGCCGCTGACGACATTGTTGCTGTTGCTGTTGCTGAAATCCGCGGCGTCAGCGATATCGCTCGGCTCCGGCTTCCGCGGCGGGCTGTTCTTCGCCTCGCTTTTCCTGGGCGGCATGCTGGGCAAGGCGTTTGCCGCGATCATGCTCCTCGTCTGGCCGGTGCCGGTGTTCCCGGACGCGGTCTATGGGCTGATAGGCATGAGCGGCATGGCGGTGGCCATAGTCGGCGGCCCGCTGACGATGACGTTCCTGGCGCTGGAGAGCACGGGCAGCCTGCCGCTGACGGTGGCCGTGCTGGCCGCCGCCGTCGTCTCCTCGCTGACCGTAAGGCGCACTTTCGGCTACTCGTTCGCCACATGGCGCTTCCACCTGCGTGGCGAGAGCATACGCAGCGCCGTCGATGTCGGCTGGATACGCAACCTGACGGTAGGGCGCATGATGCGCCAGGGGGTGCGCCCGGTCAGCGTGACGACGACGCTGTCCGCATTCCGGCGGCAATACCCGCTGGGCTCGGTGACGCGGGTGATCGCGATGGACGAGCGCGACCGCTACGCTGGCATCGTGTGGGTCGCCGACGCGCACGCCGCCGAGGAGGACGTGACCAAGGTGGGCGAGATACTGCACCACGCGAACGCGGTGCTGACGCCGCAGATGACGGTGAAGGAGGCGGCGACCCTGTTCGAGACGGCGGAAGCCGACGCGCTGGCGGTGGTGGACGGGGTGGACAGCCTGCGGATCCTGGGCCTGCTGACGGAGCAGTATGCGTTGAGGCGTTACAGCGAGGAGCTGGAAAGGCGTAGGCGGGATCTGAGCGGAGAGTAGGAAAGCAAACAGTCCTTTTTTGAAAAAAAAGGACCAAAAAACTTTTACTCCCCTGTGGGCGACTGTTTCAGCAGCCGCCGAAAGGGACCAAAAGTTTTTTGCTTCTTCTTTTCAAAAAAGAAGTGCTTTCTCCTTACCTTGACTTCTCCCGCCCCAGACCGCTCTAACGCCCGCCAATGTCCTCCTCGCAAAAATCCAGCATGGCCAAGAAGCCAGGCGCCCAGGCCGCCGGCAGTCTTCTCGAGACCGTAAAGACGCTCGTCTATGCCGGCCTGATCGCCCTGACGATACGCACGCTTGCGTTCGAGCCGTTCAACATCCCCAGCGGCTCCATGATCCCAACCCTGCTGATCGGCGACTTCGTCTTCGTCAGCAAGTTCAGCTACGGCTACTCGCGCTTCTCCATGCCGTTCTCGCCTGATCTCTTCAACGGCCGCATCGCCGGCAGCTACCCCCATCGCGGCGACGTGGTGGTGTTCCGCAACACGCGCAACACCAGCGAGGACTGGATAAAGCGGGTGATCGGCCTGCCCGGTGACCACATCCAGGTGAAAGAGGGCCAGCTCTACATCAACGGCACCGAGGTGCCGCGCACGCAGACCGGCAAGTATCCGACCGCGTCCGACGAGAACGGCATGCGTGTGGACAGCACGGAGTACAGCGAGGCCCTGCCTGGCGGTGTCACCCACCACATCCTCAAGCAATACGCCGACGACCAGCACATGATGATCGGCGACCTCGATCCGAACAACACGGAGGAATACGTGGTGCCGGACGGCCATCTGTTCATGATGGGCGACAACCGCGACAATTCCGCCGACAGCCGGTTCATCGTTGACGGGTTGGGCTTTGTGCCGCTTGAGAATGTCGTCGGGCGCGCGCAGTTCGTCTTCTTCAGCTTTGACGCGCGTGACCCCTGGTGGGAGTTCTGGGAGTGGCCAATGGAGGTCCGCTGGGGGCGCCTGTTGAAGGGCGTCGATTGAGCGCCAACCAGGCCAAGTCTCTCAGCCTTGGGACGCCTGCCGCGTCCCCAACCCTGCAAGCGCGCCTTGCCGGCGCCGAAATCCTCCTCGGCCATCATTTCGCAAGCCCGGACCTGCTGGCAGAGGCGCTGACGCACCGTTCCGCCATGGGTGGCCGCCGCCCGGGCCGCGGCCGCAAATCCTCCCGCAGCACCGGCGCCGGCTCGAACGAACGGCTGGAGTTCGTGGGCGACCGCGTGCTGGGCCTGGTCATGGCGGAATGGCTCGCCGAACGCTTTCCGCACGAGCAGGAAGGCCATCTCGGCCCGCGTTTGGCCCATCTGGTCAGCCGCGAGACGGTGGCCGAGGCCGCCGAGCGTATCGGCCTGACCGGGGTGCTGACACTCGGCGCAAACGAGGCGCTGGCCGGCGTGGGCCGCCTGTCCACCGTTCTCGCCGACGCGATGGAGGCCACGATGGGCGCCCTGTTCCTGGATGGCGGGCTGGAGCCGGCGCGGCGCTTCATACGCGCTACCTGGTCATCGCTGATGGACCAGCAGGTAAAGCCGCCGAAGGACCCGAAGACCGCCCTGCAGGAGCGCGTGCTGGCACGCGGCACGGCGCTGCCTGCCTATGAGGTGGCCTCCAGCAGCGGCCCCTCACACGCGCCGCATTTCGTGGTGACGGTGAGTGGGCTGGGCAAGATTGGAACGGGGCGGGGAAGCACGAAGCGGGCGGCAGAGCGGGCGGCTGCTGCGGATTTGTTGGAGAGGCTGTAAGTGAAGGCAAGCAAGCAGTTCTTTTTTGAAAAAAAGAACCAAAAAACTTTTGCTACCTCGCATTTGCACCAGCCGGGTGCTTCCAACGGCGACGCGCTTCGTAGCGTCGGGGGAGCAAAAGTTTTTTGCTTCTTTTTTTCAAAAAAGAAGGCCTTCCTTCCTTTATGACCGCAGAACAAAGCCGCTGCGGCTTCGTAGCCATCGTAGGCGCCCCGAACGCAGGCAAATCCACCCTGCTCAACCGCATGGCCGGCGCCAAGCTCAGCATCGTCAGCCCGAAGGCGCAGACCACGCGCTTCCGCGTGCTCGGCATCCTGCTGCGTGGCGCGGCGCAGGTGCTGCTGGTCGATACGCCTGGCATCTTCGCGCCACGGCGCAAATTGGACCGCGCGATGGTGAACGCCGCCTGGACAGGGTCTGAGGATGCCGACCTGACGTTGCTCCTGGTGGATGCGCGCGCCGGCGTGACCGAGCAGGTGGGCGTCATCGCGGACCGGCTGCGTGGGTCCGGCCGCCGTATCTGGCTGGTGCTGAACAAGGTGGACCTGGTGCCGCGCCTGCGATTGCTGCCGCTGACGGCCGAGCTGGCGGAGCGCGTGCCCACCGAAGAGACCTACATGGTGAGTGCGGCCAACGGGGACGGCGTGTCC
>CAXTJZ010000023.1:0-26480 GCA_964244695.1 uncultured Acetobacteraceae bacterium | reverse complement strand
CGAGGTAGCAAAAGTTTTTTGCTTCTTTTTTTCAAAAAAGAAGGCCTTGCTTGCCTCCCTCACACCCGCCGCCAAGTCGTACCCGAAGCAGAATCCTCAAGCACCACGCCCGATTGCGCCAGCTCCGCCCGTATCGCATCAGCACGCGCGAAATCACGCGCGCGCCGCGCAGCAAGGCGCTCCTCGATCGCCGCTTCCACACCCGAATCGGCACCGCCGCGGAACCACGCGCCAGGCGATTGCTGCAGAAGGCCGAGCAGTGCTGCGGACGCGCGGAGACCCGCGGCGGCATCGGTGTCCCCGGCCAGGGCCGAGTCGGCCAGCGTGCGCAGAACCGCTATGGCGCCCGGCGTGTTCAGGTCGTCGCAAAGCGCATCCATGAACGCGGCTTGAGGCGCGCCCTGTCCCGCCGGGGGCGAGCGCTCCAGCGCGCGATAGAAACGGTCCATCTCCTGGCGCGCCTCGGCCAAAGCCGCGTCGGTAAAGTCCAGCACCGCGCGGTAATGCGTGCGCAGGATCAGCAGGCGTATGGCTTCGGCCGGCGCGCGCGCCAGCACGTCGCGCAAGGTGAAGAAATTGCCCAGGCTCTTGGACATCTTCTCGCCGTTCACCTGCAGCATGCCGTTATGCAGCCAGACGCGCGCGAAATGCGCGCCGGGAAACGCGCACAGGCTCTGCGCGCGCTCGTTCTCGTGGTGCGGAAACAGCAGGTCCGAGCCGCCGCCATGTATGTCGAAATCCTGGCCCAAATAGCGCCACGCCATGGCACTGCACTCGATGTGCCACCCCGGCCGCCCGAACCCCCACGGGCTGGGCCATCCCGGCTGGTCCGGCGCGGACGGCTTCCACAGCACGAAATCGCCGGGGTTCTGCTTGTAAGGCGCTACCTCCACCCGGGCGCCGGCGAGCAGGTCTTCCGGAGACCGGCCGGACAGCGCGCCGTAGGAGGGGAAGCTTGCAACGTTGAACAGGACATGGCCGGACGCTTCGTAGGCGTGGCCGCGCGCGATCAGGTCGCGGGTCAGCTCGATCATTTCGGCAATGTGGCCGGTAGCGCGCGGCTCTACGTCGGGCGGCAGGTTGCCGATCGCCGCCATGTCCGCGTGGTAGTCTCGCGTCGTCCGCACGGTCAGCGCGTCGATTGTCTCGCCGTTCTCCGCGGCGCGCGCGGTGATCTTGTCTTCCACATCGGTGATGTTGCGCACGTAGGTGACGCGCGGATACAGCGCACGCAGCAGCCGAACGACCACGTCGAAGACGACGTTGGAACGCACGTTTCCCAGATGCGGAAGGTCGTACACCGTCGGGCCGCAGACATACATGCGCACATGGTCAGGGTCGGCGGGCCGGAAAGTCACGCGCGTGCGGCTGGCGCTGTCGTGGAAGGTTAGCATTTCGCGGGGGTTTTGCGGGGTTAGGGAAGGCAAGGCAAGGAAGGCCTTCTTTTTTGAAAAAAAGAAGCAAAAAACTTTTGCTCCGCTGTCGCGCGCTCGCCGGAAAGTCGCCGACAGGGAGCAAAAGTTTTTTGGTCCTTTTTTTCAAAAAAGGACTGCTTCCTTGCCTTGCCTTGACTTCCCCTCTGCACGCGACTACCGAGATGAGAACCGTTCGCATCTCCAAGATGCGCAGGAGCCTCGCCAGTGTCCCAACAGATCGCCCCGCCCCGCCCCTTCTCGCAGCGGCTCGCGCGCGCAGCGGCGGTGTTCGGCCCCGGCCTGGTGGTGATGCTCGCGGATACAGACGTGGGCAGCGTCATCACCGCGGGCCAGAGCGGCGTGCAGTTCGGCTACCGCCTGCTGGGCCAGCAGCTCGTCCTCATCCCCATCCTCTACATGGTCCAGGAGCTCACCGTCCGCCTCGGCATCTTCACCGGCCGCGGCCATGGCGAGCTGATCGCGGAGACGTTCGGACGTTTCTGGGCCTGGGTGTCCGCCATAGGCCTCGCGGTCGCCACCGCCGGCGCGCTGCTGACGGAGTTCTCCGGCGTGGCCGGCGTGGGCGAGCTGTACGGCGTGCCGCGCGCGATCACGCTGGCGCTCGCGGCGGTGGCCCTGCTCGCCGTCGTGCTGACAGGGTCCTACCGGCGTGTGGAACGCGTGGCGATCGCCGTCGGGCTGTTCGAGTTTGCGTTCTTCTTCGTCGCCTGGGCCGCCCATCCCGCCTTGGGAGACATGGCGCGCGGCGCCGTGAGCATCCCCTGGCACAATCCCGACTATCTCTATCTGTCGGCGGCCAACATCGGTGCGGTGATCATGCCGTGGATGGTGTTCTACCAGCAGTCGGCCGTGGCGGATAAGAAGCTGCGGCCGGAACATTACACGGCAGCGCGCGTCGATACCGCGGTGGGCGCCGTGCTCACGCAACTGGTCATGGCCGCCGTGCTGATCGCCTGCGCGGCCACAATAGGGGCGCACGACCCGAACGCCAGCCTGACCACCGTGGGCGAGATGAGCCAGGCGCTGACGCCGTTCCTGGGCCAGGGCGCCGGCCGCCTGGTGTTCTCGCTAGGCGTGCTGGGCGCCGGACTGGTGGCGGCCATCGTGGCGTCACTGGCGCTGGCCTGGGGCGTGGGCGAGGTCGCCGGCTACCAGCGGTCGCTGGAGCTGCGGCCGCTGCAGGCGCGCTGGTTTTACGGCATCTACAGCGGATGCGTGGTGGCCGGCGCCGTGCTGGTGGCGTTTTGGCCAAACCTGGTCAAGCTGAACGTGGGCGTGCAGGTGATGAACGCGTTGCTGCTGCCGCTGGTGCTGGGCTTCCTCATCGCGCTCGCAGTGTTCGGCCTGCCAGGGGAGCGCCGGCTGCGCGGCTGGTACATGTGGGTGGTGATCGTAGTCGCCGGGCTTACGACGGCGCTTGGGGTGTTCGGCGGGTTTTCGGGGGCTGGGCTGGTTTAAGGCAGGCAAGGCCTTCTTTTTTGAAAAAAAGAAGCAAAAAACTTTTGTCTCCCCGCCTGCACCACGGCCTCGGCTGGTTTTGCCAAGGCATAAGCCGGCAGAACCTGGGCGGACGCCGCTGCAGGCGCAGTAGCAAAAGTTTTTTGCTTCTTTTTTTCAAAAAGAAGGCCTTGCCTGCCTGCGGTGATGGCGTCCGCGGTGACGTTGAGCTGGCTGGCGGGCAGGGCCGCCGCGGTATCGAGCAAGGCGCGAACGCGAGATCTTCTCAGGCGCAAAGTCAGAAGCAGGTTCCACCAGCTCCCTACTCCAATACTGTTTACTACGTCGGATGCCCATCGCGCGATTCAGGACACGCGTTGCGGACGCAACAATATACATGCTTTCTGCAACGTAGATTTTCTCACGTCAGTCCTGGCAATGTATTCGTGCAGAACAGGTCAACGCGATATTCAACCTCACGTTGAGATCACCCGCTCTAACTTTGCCCTATACTTCGGGATGGCGATGTTCTAAGCCGAATTCGCCGCAATCCTCGCTCGCCAAAGCTACCGGCCGACACAACAAGGAACACATGCCATGGCACGATGTCTGTCGCTGCGCGCCTGCGCACTACTCGGATGCGCTACGGTCTTCGGATATGTAGCGCCCGGCTTTGCCGAACCACCGGCCTTGAGCCCTGCCAGTTCTGCGGAAATCCAGAAGCTGCTGGCTGTCCCTAATACCAAGACACCCACGCCGTACGAGAGCCGCAGGCTGCCGCGCGATGCGACGAGCGCCTTCGACCGGCTGTTCGTCTGGAACGAGATCGCTGGAGACACCACCGCAATCGACCATACACCCCCGTCACCAGGCGAAACCTACGTATTCGGCCAGCAGTTCGGCCCCACGCGCACCAGCCGCGCGATGGCGATCGTGCACATCGCGATGTTCGAGGCGGTGAACGCGCTCACCAGCCAATACCAGAGCTACGTTGGCCTGGCGCCGCAGACCGGCGACGTGTCGATCGACTACGCGATCTCGCAATCTGCGCATGACGCGCTGGTATATCTCTACCCGTCGCAGCAGCCGCGTCTGGACGCGCTTCTGGCGCTGGACCTGGCGCTGATACAGGGCACGCCGGCGCAGCGCGCCGCCGGCCGTGCGCTTGGCCAGCAAGCCGCCGCCGCGATTGTGGCGCTGCGCACCAATGACGGCTCGCAGATACCCGAACCCACAATCGGCGGGCCGTTCACGCCGATCGGCGGCGTGGGCCACTGGTCGCCGGACCCAATCGTGCCGAACAACATCTATCTCGGCGCCTACTGGCACCTCGTGAAGCCGTTCGTGATGACGAGCGCCAGTCAGTTCCGCGCGCCGCCACCGCCGGCCCTGACGAGCCAGACCTACACCACCGCGTTCAACGCGGTGAAGTCGCTGGGCGGCGACCCGACCATGGGCACGCCCACCACGCGCACAAAGGCGCAGACCGTGTACGGCATCTACTGGACGTATGACGGCGTGCCGGAACTGTGCGCGCCGCCGCGGCTGTACAACCAGGTGATACGCGCCGTCGCGTTCCAGCATGGGCTGAACACGCTGCCGCAAGCCGCGCGCTATCTGGCCGTGCTGAACACCGCAATGGCGGATGCCGCCATCTCCGCCTGGGACACCAAATGGTACTACCAGTTCTGGCGTCCGGTGACCGGCATACGTTCGCTTGACCAGGGCGGCAACACGCAGGTCGTCCCGAACCCGAACTGGTATCCGCTAGGCGGCCAGGCCACCAACACCGGGGGGCCGAACTTCACGCCGCCTTTCCCGGCCTATGTGTCTGGCCACGCAACCTTCGGCGGCACCATCTTCCAGATCATGCGCCATTATTTCGGCGAGAACGCCGGCTTCACCTTCGTCTCTGACGAATACAACGGGTTGAACCGCAACGACCGCGGCCAGCTGCAGCCGTTCCTGCCGCAGTATTTCCCGAACATGACGTCGGCAGAAGCACAGAATGGCGAGAGCCGCATCTGGATAGGCGTGCACTGGCAGTTCGATGACGACATGGGCGTGGCCGAAGGCCACAGCATTGGCGACTGGGTGGACGCGCATGCGTTCCAACCGAAGCAGGTCAGCAACTAAGGAAGCAAGAAAGGCCTTCTTTTTCGAGAAAAAGAAGCAAAAAGCTTTTGCTAGCGCTGTCGCGGACCTTTCCCCAAGGCTGCGACAGCGGAGTCAAAAGTTTTTTGGTTCTTTTTTCCCAAAGAACTGCTTGCCTTGCCTTCTTCGGGGTACTCGCGGAACAGGCCAAAGAAGGCTTTACTTGCTCCCCTCCCGCAGCCAGGACGAAAGATCAAGTCCCGTCAGCCTCTCCGTCTCACCAATGTCCGCACGAAACAGCGCAAGCGGGATGTCAGGACGGGCCGTCACCCCGGTCGTATAGTAACGCCGTGCAAGAACCCGCTTTACCGAACCAGGCAGACTGTGCAGCAGCACGTCCCTGAACCCGGACTTGAACAGCAGCCGGTTCAGCACGGGAAAGCGGACCGGACGGCCCTGGTTCTGGTGTGTCAGCTTCTTGTCGACGCTGACATCCGGATCCACGCCGATATGCGCGAACACCTTGCGGAAAACGTCGGCGGGAGCGTTCGTAAGCTCATCGAAACGCAGGACCAGCAACTGCTCCCTCGCGAACACACGCAGGTAGCGTTCGATCTGCGGAGCATAGAGACTCGCCTCGATGATCGTGGCGAAACTGATCGCGTCCTCGTCCTCCGAACCTGCGATGACGGCGTCGCCCGCTGCGATGTCTCCCATCTTCCGGCCCAACTGGGCATGCATCAGGTACTCCGATCGCGCCCGGTCCACCGGCTGGCGCAGGACGATGATTATCCTGGCATCCGGCCGCCGCTTGGCGATCTCCCCGGCCGCCGTCTTGGAAAATAGATAGGACGTCGAAGCCTCGCCGATCGCGTGCTCGCCCGCCCAGCCGTCGAACAAATGGAGGTAGGTCTCGTAATCGGGAGTCGTCGCCACACGGGGAAGCATCTTCATCCCGGGAGCGCCCGCGGTGAGCAGCGCGCCCCGCCGCATCGCGCTGGCGATCACGCTCGGCTTGGCATTCCGGTCAGTCGCGAAATGGTTCGGCTCCTTCACCGGGCAGCAAAAAATGTCCGGATGCAGGCCCATGGCGGTAAAAAGCGAAGTCGTTCCGCATCTCGGCGCGCCTACCATGAAAAAGTTCGGCACCGCGGACGTCGCAACCGCTGGCGCGGCCCGAGGCAGCCCGGCTTGCGCGCGGGGCCGTGCCCTATGTTCGATCGGTGCAAGCCTGTGTGCGGCAACAAGGGCGAGCACGAGAAATGCCAGTTCGTCCAAGTGGCCGATGAACGGTGTCCGGCCCGGAATCAGGTCGATCGGCCCGACAAGATACAGGATGCCGATCGCAAGTGCTGCCTGGGAGGCCCAGAAGCTTCTGCCGCCGGTGGCGATCCGGCCCAGAAGAGAACATTCCGTTCCAAACCAATATAGCCCGCGGAGCATCCAATTTCGCATCGTGGTGCGGCCGCCCCATAAAAAACCCATAAAACCCGCTTCGTCCGGTCCGATGGATCACAAAAGCGTGTTCGCTGTCGAAGGCTTGCAACTACCATGCTGTCCCAATTGGAATTACGCTCATGGAGCTGCGGCCGCCGGCCAAGCCAAGTGGTTTGCGGCGCGTGAGCCGCGAGCCGAGATGCATCGCCGAGTCGTGGCCGACACCTTCCTCATCACGCCGATCAGCACGGCAGGAACGGCTAGGTAAAAAGCCGGGTCTCCCGCCGCTGATACTCGGTTAGTAAGCGGGGAACCCCACCGGACCGGTCGCGCCATAGGGGTATAGGCCAAGCCCGGAGCCGTGCAGGCGCACGCTGCTGACGCCGACATACGCGGTGATGTCGTCCGTCGGGTGCAAAGCTAGGCCCACGCTGTAGGCATCATAGGTGGTCGTAGGCGTCTTGCCGGCGACATTGGGGATCTTGTAGCCGCCATCCTGGCCGGTCGTGGCCGCCACTTCCAGCTCCGCCTTGCCCGGGATCAGCGGGATGCTCAGGCCGCCCTCAAAGCTGTGGCCGCTATGGGTGGAGACACCCGCCGACACGTAACCATGCGTGTTGGCGACTAAATCCTCGAAACTGTCTTTCGCGGGTGGCGCCGCATTGGTCATTGCCAAGGTGCCAGGCGGGCCGTTCTGCGTGCCGGCCACACTAAGGTCGTACAGGCCCCCCTGCGGGTTCAGGCTGGGATAGATGTTGACGTCGGTAGGCTTGGCCGCCGGCGTCTGTGCCTGGGCGGCAGCCGTGGCGGCCAAAAAAGCGAGGCAGGCTGCAACACGCATGGGCGAACTCCCGTGTGGGCGCATTTCACCACACAAGGGGGCTTCGTTCCAGGTGCTCATGCTAACGCTGTGTAACGGCACAGAAAAACGTGCTCCGCCCGGACTGCACGATGCGCGAAACCCCCTGGCATCCCGGCGGGCCCGGACACCGCTCGCACCGCTCGCCCTCGCGCGCATACACGCGCCACGCATGCTGGAAGTAGCCCAGCTCGCCGCTCGGCTGCACGTAGTCGCGCAGGGATGACCCGCCGGCGGCGATGGCGTCGGTCAGCGTGGCCACGATCTGCGGCACCAGCCGCGCCGCCCGCGCGCCGGCCACGCTGGCCGCCAGCCGCCGTGGTGAGATACCGGCGCGGAACAGCGCCTCGCAGACATAGATGTTGCCCAGGCCGGCGACCACGCCCTGGTCCAGCAGCGCGGCCTTGATCGGCGTGCGTCGGCCGGCGAGGGCGGCAGACAGGTACGCCACGGTGAAACCCGGCTCCAGCGGCTCCTGCCCCAGGCCCGCGAGTAGGCGGTGCGTGTCCTCAAGTGCCGTCGGGATCAGGTCCAGGCTGCCGAACCGGCGCGGGTCAACAAAGGCGATCCGGCAGCCCTCGCCGGTCTCCAGCACAAGGTGCTCGTGCAGCACCGGCAGCACAGGCGCGCTGCCCGCCCCCAGCGTGATGTTCATCCGCCCGGACATGCCGAGGTGCAGCACCACGCTGTCCCCGCCCGAAAGCCGCATCAATATGTATTTGCCGCGCCGCCGGAAGCCCGCCACCCGCGCCCCTGTCAGCCTGGCGGCAAACCCGTCCGGCACCGCCCAGCGCAGGTCCGGCCGCCGCAGCTCCGCCCGCATGATCACCCGCCCCTCCAGCCGGGCGGCCAGCCCGCGCATCACGGTCTCTACTTCAGGGAGTTCCGGCATCCTGCAATCAGGCTATATACATTCCGTGAGCAACAGCCAGTCATCCCCCCCGCCGCCCGCCGGCTCCGCACCGGACACCGATTTCGGCTTCCGCCGCGTCCCGCAAGCCGCCAAAAAACCAATGGTTCGCGCCGTGTTCGACAGCGTGGCGCCCAAATACGACGTCATGAACGACATCATGTCGCTCGGCATACACCGCGTCTGGAAACGCATCTTCGCCACCCGCCTCCGCCCGTCCCCCACAAAAACCCTGCTGGACCTCGCCTCCGGCACAGGCGACATCGCCACCGCCTGGACCCGCCTCGGCGGCGGCCCGGTGTTCCTGACCGACATCAACGCCGCCATGCTAGGCGAAGGCCGCAACCGCGCCATCGGCCGCGGCCTGGTCGCCCCCTTCACCTACACCGTGGCCGACGCCGAGACGCTCCCCTTCCCGAACGCCTGCGTCGATACCGTCAGCATCGCCTTCGGCCTGCGCAACTGCACGGACAAGCTGGCCGTCCTGCGCGAAGCCCGCCGCGTGCTCAAACCAGGCGGCCGCTTCTTCTGCCTGGAGTTCTCCCGCCTGCAAGTGGCCGTCCTCGAACGCGCCTACGACACCTGGTCCTTCGGCGTGCTGCCGCGCGTCGGCCGCGTCGTGGCCGGCGACAGCGAAAGCTACAAATACCTCGCCGAAAGCATACGCATCTTCCCCGATCAGGAGACCCTGGCGTCCATGCTGAGCGAGGCCGGGCTGGACCGCGTCAAATTCGAAAACCTGTCCGGCGGCATCGCAGCGATACATTCGGGGTGGCGGCTCTAAGCAAGGAAGGCCTTCTTTTTTGCAAAAAAGAAGCAAAAAACTTTTACTACTGACGCTGGTGCAGCTTGCGTGCTGTCCCAGGAGGCACCCGGACGCCGCCTATGCGGGGAAGCAAGAGTTTTTTGGTCCTTCTTTTCAAAAAAGGACTGCTTGCTTCCTATGACCCACCGAATCCTCCTCATCGTCTCCGGCGGCATCGCAGCCTACAAATCCCTCGAACTCGTCCGCCTGTGCCGCCGCGCCGGCATCGGCGTCACCGCCATACTCACCGATGCCGGCGCCCGCTTCGTCACCGCCATGTCCCTGCAGGCGCTCACCGAAAACCGCGTCTACCCGGACCTCTGGTCGCTCCCCGACGACGGCGAACTGGGCCCCCTCCAGCTCTCCCGCGCCGCGGACCTCATCGTGATCGCCCCCGCCTCGGCCGACCTGCTGGCCCGCGCCGCCGCAGGCCTGGCAGGCGACCTGGCCACCACCGTGCTTCTCGCCACCGACAAGCCGGTGCTCGCCGCCCCCGCAATGAACGTGCGCATGTGGCAGCACCCCGCCACGGTCGCCAACGTGACCAAACTGGCCGCCCGCGGCATGGCCTTCGTCGGCCCCGACGAAGGCGAAATGGCCTGCCACGAGTTCGGCCCCGGCCGCCTCGCCGAACCGCCCGCAATCCTGGCCGCCATCACCGCCTTCTTCGCCCGCGGCACAGCCCTGGCCGGCCGCCACGTGCTGGTCACCGCCGGCCCCACCCACGAATCCATAGACGCCGTGCGCTACCTGGCCAATCGCAGCAGCGGCCGGCAGGGCTTCGCCATAGCGTCAGCCTGCGCCGCCCTGGGCGCCCGCGTGACGCTGGTGAGCGGCCCGGTGTCACTGCCCGATCCTGCCGGGGTGGAAGTGCGCCGGGTGGAAACAGGCCAGGAGATGCTAACCGCCTGCGAGCGGGCACTGCCCGCCGACGCCGCCGTGTTCGCCGCCGCCGTGGCCGACTGGCGAGTGGCCCACCCCACCGCGTCCAAGCTGAAAAAGGCCGATGGCGCCCCCGGCCTGGCGCTGGTGCCCAACCCGGACATCCTGGCCACGCTGGCCCAGCCCGGCGGCAGCCGCCCGGCGCTGGTGATCGGTTTCGCCGCCGAGACGGATGACGTGGTGCGTTACGCGACGGCCAAGCGCGTGTCGAAAGGCTGCGACTGGATCGTCGCCAACGACGTGCGCGCGGAGACCGGCATCATGGGCGGCCCGCATAACCGGGTTCATCTTGTTACGGCGGATGGGGTGGAGGACTGGCCGGAAATGCCGAAGGAGCAGGTGGCGGCCCTGCTCGCGGAGCGGATTGCGCGGACGCTGCGATAAAGTAAGCAAGGCCTTCTTTTCTGAAGAAAAGAAGCAAAAGACTTTTGACTCCGCTGTCGCGCGCTCGCCGGAAAATCGCCGACAGGGAGCAAAAGATTTTTGGTTCTTTTTTCCAAAAAAGAACCGCTTGCTGCCTGTCCGAGGAGCCAAAATGCCATCCCCCCCAACGCACAGGGCGATGAACGCCCAGGAAGGTGCGCTCCTCATAGGGCTTTCCGCCGTGTGGGGAAGCTCGTTCTTCTTCTACAAGATACTCGGCGCCACGCTGCCGCCGTTCACCATCGTGCTCGGCCGGCTTGCGATCGCCGCAATCGTGATGAACCTGGTCCTGGCCTGGCGCGGCGAGGCGCTCGGCCCGAGCGCCCCCTGGGGCAGGCTGGCGATATTGGGCGTGTTGAACACCGTCATACCGTTCAGCCTGTTCGCCTGGGCGGAGACGCAAATATCCAGCGGAATGGCGGCCATGCTCAACGCAACCACGCCGCTATTCGCGGTGGTGCTTGCCCATTTCCTCGTTGCGGAACGGCTCAATTGGGGCCGCGTGGCGGGGGTGGCGCTCGGCTTGTGCGGCGTGGCCGTGCTGATAGGGCCTGCGGCCTTGCGGGGTGCCGGCGCAAACCTCCTGGGCGACACGGCCTGCGTGCTCGCCTCCTTCGTCTACGCCGTCGCCGGCCAGTATAGCCGCCGGCTGCATGGGCTAGGCTTTCTGCGCCTGGCCACCGGCCAGGTGACCGCCGGCGCCCTGGTTCTGCTGCCTGTCGCGGCCGTGGTGGACCGGTTCTGGCGGTTGCCGGAGCCAAGCCTGCAGACATGGTCGGCCCTGGCCGGCATCGCGCTGCTCTGCACCGCCATGGCCTACGCCCTGTTCTTCCGCCTGATGGCCACGGCCGGCACCACGAACGCCATGCTCGTGACACTCCTGCAACCGATCAGCACGCTCGTGTTGGGCTGGCTGTTCCTCGGCGAAGCGGTCCCGCTGCGTGCCTATGGCGGAATGCTGCTGATTGCCGCCGGCCTGGCATCCATCGACGGCCGGCTGCTTGCGAAGCGCTCCAAACGGCTGCCCGTCGGCTAGACGCTAAGGGAGATAGCAAGCAAGGCCTTCTTTTTTGAAAAAAAGAAGCAAAAAACTTTTGTCTCCCCGCATTTGCAGCATCCGGGTGAATTTTGGAAGTACGCAGGCTGAAAGCGCGGGGAAGTAAAAGTTTTTTGCTTCTTTTTTTCAAAAAAGAAGGCCTTGCTTGCTTGCGCACGCATTGCTCTTCAGTGCGCCAAAGCCTGCGACAGCCGCCCCCCCACCCTGACAGGCTCGATACGCAAAGCCAGCCCGGTAGCGTCCGCCGTCTCCACGAACACCCCGCACACCGTAGCCTCGCCCGCCCCAGGCGACAGCCGCTCGCCCGGCACGCGCCGCCAGAAACGCGCGGCCGCCACCCCCTTGTCCATGCCGATCACGCTGTCGTAATCGCCGCACATCCCCGCATCCGATTGATACGCCGTGCCCCCGGGCAGCACCTGGTGGTCCGCCGTAGGGCAATGCGTGTGCGTGCCGACAACCAGGGAGACGCGCCCGTCGAAACTATGCGCGTAGGCCATCTTCTCCGAGGTCGCCTCGCCGTGCAGGTCCGCCACGATGGCATGCACTGTCACCCCCAGCCGGTAGCGCCCCAGCAGCTCGGCGGTCAGGCGGAACGGGTCGTCGTTCGGCTCCATGAACAGCCGTCCCATCGCCTGCAGAACCAGCGCGCGCCGCCCGTCCGCCAGCTCCACGAGCACGGAGCCCTGGCCCGGCGTGCCCGGCGGGAAGTTCAGCGGCCGTATCAGCCGGCGCTCGGTCTCGATGTAGCCCAGCAGCTCCTTGCGGTCCCACGCGTGGTTGCCCAGCGTCAGCACGTCGGCGCCGGCCGCGAACAGCGCCTGCGCCATATCCGGCGAGCAGCCGAAGCCGTGGCTGGCGTTCTCCACGTTCACGATGGCGAGGTCCAGGCGGAGCGTCTCGCGCAGGCGGGGCAGGGCGGCGTTGACGGCATCGCGGCCGGAGCGGCCTACGATGTCGCCCAGGAAGAGTATGCGCATGGGTGTCCAGGAAAGTAAGGAAGCAAGCAAGTAGTCCTTTTTTGAAAAAAAGGACCAAAAAACTTTTACTTCCCCGCTGTTCCGCCGCGCCAGCACAACCGGACAGTATCGTCTGTTTCAGATGCAGGTAGTAAAAGTTTTTTGCTTCTTTTTTTCAAAAAAGAAGGCCTTGCTTCCTTTCTCTACATACGCAACCCGCAAGACTTCCGCGACGTTCGAAAGAACAGCTTCGTTGGAAGATCAAGTAATGCGGCTTAGCAGAACCTACTGCGCCACCTCCGGCGCGGCTATGCTGGCGCTGGCCTGCACCATAGGTGCGGCGCAAGCCCAGAATGCCACTGTGCCCCCGATCGCCGATCCGCCCAGCCAGGAGCACCATCCCGGCAAGGTCATTTTCGTGCAGCTGACCACGACGGACATGGCCAGCGCCAAGCAATTCTACAGCGGCCTGTTCGGTTGGAGCTTTCGCGATGTGAAAGGCACCCGCGTGCCGTTTAGCCTGGCCTATGTCGGCACGGAGCAGGTGGCAGCGATAGCGCAGCGCCCGGCACCGGCCGGCGGCCACATGCAGCCGACCTGGCTAAGCTTCTTCTCCACGCCCGACGTGGACGCCGCCGTGAAGCTGGTGGCCGGCCAGAGCGGCCGCGTGCTCAGTGCGCCGCGCGACATCCCCGGCCTCGGCCGCGAGGCGGTCCTGGCCGATCCGCAAGGCGCCGTATTCGGCATCCTGGCCAGTAGCAGCGGTGACCCCGCAGACGCGCTCAAGCCGGATGGCGTCTGGATATGGCGCTCCCTGATGACCACGGACCCGACAACTGATGCTGCGTTCTATGACGCTCTGTTCGGATTCACCACGTTTGCCTTCCCCTCGCCAACCGGGCAGCAGCACCTTCTGCTGCAGTCCGAAAACTACGCCCGGGCCTCGGTGAACACGCCGCCGAATACAAACCCCGGAATGCACCCGCATTGGCTGAACTACGTGCGCGTGGACAGCGCGGCGCAGATGGTGGCCCACGCGGCGCAACTGGGCGGACGCGTGTTGGTGCAGCCGCATCCGGATAGGCATGGCGGGATGATCGCGGTCGTGGCCGACCCGCAGGGGGCGCCCGTGGGACTACTCGAATGGGGCGATAGCGAGACGAAGGCGGTGACCAAGTGACGCGCGCTAGACGCTGGCTGGCGGCCAGCCTGTTCCTTCTTCCGGCTGTAGCTCTGACAGCCGGCTGCGTGGGGCCGGGCTACGGGCCAGGCGTTGGCGTGGGTCTTGACGTAGGTGACGGCTACTACGACCAGGGTGGCTACGGTTACGGAGGCTTTGGCGATGGTTACGACGTGGGGCCGTATCGCGAAGGTTATGGAAACTATGGCGGCGGGTTTGATCATGGCCACGGTGGGTTCGGCCACGGCCATGGCGGTGGTTTCGGCTTCCAGCACGGCGGCCCGGCCGGCATTCCCGGCGGCGGCGGCTTCCACGGCGGTGGTGGTGGCTTCCATGGCGGCGGCGGCGGTGGCGGTCATGGTGGCGGTGGCGGCGGCGGCCACGGACGGTAGGCCAAGAAAACCTTGACCTCCGAACAGCATAGCGTGTTATATAACGCGCTATGCTATTCGGAGCCAACGTGGATATTCTTAGAGAGCAGGGTGCGCTGTTTCTCGGCAGCCGCTTAAAACGCCTGGCCGAGCGCATGCAAGCCGACGTGCTGCAAACAGTCGAAGCGGCCGGCTTGCCAATACAGCCAAGCCAATACCCCCTGCTAGCCGCGCTGGACCGCTTAGGGCCGATGACAGTGGGCGGCATGGTGGAAACCACCGGCGTCAGCCAGCCGGCAGTCACGCGCAGCCTTGGCCGCCTTGTGGAACTCGGGCTGGTGGCCCTTGCCAGAGGCCAGGGCGACCAGCGCCACAAAACCATCAGCCTGACGCAAGACGGGCAAAGCGCCGTCGCACGCTCGAAAGCTGACATCTGGCCCTACGTGACCGCGGCCGTAGAGGAAATGTGCGGCGGGCTGAGCGGACCGTTGCTCGACCAGATCGACGCACTGGAAGCAGCCCTCGCCGCCGAGCCGCTAAGCCTCCGCATGGCCCGCGCGCACCCCGCCGGGCTGTCCATACGCGGCTTCTCGGACGATTTGGCAGGCGCATTCCACGACATCAACGCCCAGTGGATCACCGCCATGTTCGCCCTGGAAGACACCGACCGCGACGTCCTGGAAAACCCGCGCGCCCGCATCATCGCACCAGGCGGGGACATCCTGTTCGTCCACGCCGAAGGCCTGGGCATCGTGGGCACCTGCGCGCTGCAGAAAACCGCCGAGCGGCAGTTCGAGTTGACGAAGATGGGCGTGCTGGAGTCCGCGCGCGGGCGCAAGGCCGGCGAGTTCCTGCTGCGCGCAACGATACGGCGCGCGGCCGAGTTGCAGGCAGACACGCTATATCTGCTGACCAACCACGCCTGCGCCCCGGCGATCCATTTGTACGAGAAGCTGGGGTTCGTGCACGATGCGGACATCATGCAAAAATTCGGCGTGCGCTATCGGCGGTGCACGGTGGCTATGCGGTTAGGCAAGCAAGGCCTTCTTTTTTGAAAAAAAGAAAAAAAACTTTTACGACCTCGCATCTGCACCAGCCGCCTGCTGCAGGGCATACCGAAGCGGCTGACCAGCGAGGGAGCAAAAGTTTTTCGCTTCTTTTTTCAAAAAAGAAGGCCTTGCTTGCTTACAGAAATTAACTCGCGTTCCGTAATAATAGCCGTCAGCCCAACATCATGCGGCTCTACAGGAACCGCCTCCACCTCCTGCGCCGCATACCCGAAGCCCACGCGCGCACGCCCGGGCAGTGCCGCCAGCGTCCGGTCATAATACCCGCCGCCATATCCCAGGCGACGGCCGCGCCGGTCGAACGCCAGCAGCGGCACGAACAGCATGTCGGGTTCGGCCACCGCGCCATCCGGCCGGAACGTGCCGAAGCGCTCGCGCAGCATCGGTGACCCAGGTGTCCAGACGCGGAAGCAGAGCCTCTCACCTTTCGGCGGCGTATGCGGCAGAACAATCCTGTGCCCGCGTGCGTGCAGCGCGTGCAGCAGCGGACGCAGATCCATCTCGCCCGGCATCGGCCACACGCCGGCTATCGTCCCCGTAAAGGCCAGGTTCTCCAGCGCCAGGCGGGCCAGTGCGTCTGCGGCGCCGGCGTCGGGTGGCGGGCGGTTTGCCAACGCTCTTCTGCGTAGCTCGTTTTTTTGCGGGTTTAGCAAGAAGGAAGATCTTCTCTTTTGAAAAAAAGAAGCAAAAAACTTTTGTCCTCCGCCTGCCCGGCGGTCCGCGCAAGTTCTGCCAATACGCGCACTGGCGAAACCAGCACACGCCGTGGGGCAGACGACGGGAGCAAAAGTTTTTTGGTTCTTTTTTTCAAAAAAGAACCGCTTGCTTCCTTCGCCGCGCCAGAACCACCCCCACAGGCAGCCAGAAGATGAACCACATAGGACCAGGCCCCTTCGTGATCTGCCCCAGATCCGTCAGCCCGGCGACAAGCACGCTCACCCAGATCGCCACCATCCAAAGCCACTCCGGCGTCCACCCGCGCCGCTCCTCCCACAACGCCCAACACACCCAAAGCACCAGCCCGGCAAACAGCACCCCGCCGACCGCCCCGCTGTAGAACAGCACCGACAAATACAGGTCATGCGGGAAGGTAATTCCCGGCAGGTCCAGGTTCGCCGCCAGACCGTGCCCGAAAAATGGCCGCTCGCGTATCACCTGCAGCGTCCTGTCCCAGATCTCGAACCGGTGCGAGGAGCCGCGCGCCACCAGCATGTCCGCCTGGTGGTGCCTCACCCAGCCAGGCAGCAATCGCCACGCCACCACCACCGCCACCAAGCCCCCCAGCGCCCGCCACCGCCACGGCCCGGCCGCGCACAGGAACATCGTCGTCACGCTTGCCGCCAGCCAAGGCCCCCGGCTCTCCGTCAGAACCAGGAACAGCGCCATCGTGCCGGCCGCCGCCAGGTGCCCCAGCCACCAGCGCCGCTCGCTCAGCGCCCGGCATAAGGCCGCCAGATACGCCAGGATCATCACCGAGGCGCCCAGGATCGGATGGCTCGTCGCCCCCCAGCCATGCAGCCGGTCCGAGTGGCTCGGAACCATCAGGCCCACCACCACGGACAGCGCGGCATTCGCCGCACCCGCCCAAATCAGCACGCTCATCAGCCCGCGCCGGATGTCGGCTTCCCGGAAACCCTCCGCCATCGCCGCCACGAACACGAACGTCATCGCCGTATCGGCCGCGAAGCGCCACGACCGGTGCCCGTCATCATGCCCCCAGACCAGCGTCAGCCCGGACCATACGATCAGCCCTGCCGCCAGCCCCCACCCGCGCTCCTCGCGCAGGGCGCTGCGCCACGCTCCCAGCAACGCGAGCGGCAGAACACCCACATAGAACACCAGCGAATACGCCGGCCCGCTGGGCAGAAGAAAAGCGGACGCGACGAACACAAGCAGGGCAGGGCCCAGCAACCCCTGCGCACGCGCCATCACGCGGCTATTAACGTCGGCCATTCATACCGCGAAGCGTCATGCGTCCCGAACGCCACATCAACCACATACCCCGCAACCACCGTCTCATTGAACAGCGCGTGGTGGCGCGCCGGGCCCGCCTGGGCTACCGCCGCCCGCCACGCAGGCTCCGCCCGCACGCGCCGCACCAGCGCGGCCAGCTCCTGCATCGAGGCAAAGAACCCCATCTCGCCGGCGCCGAACAGACGCTCGTACCCGGTCGCCCGGTCCATCAGGACCATCTGCCCGTTGCCGATCACGTGCGCCACCCGGTCGCTGGTGTACAGCAGGCCGTCCTGCCGGCGGCTCGCATTCAGCCCCGCCGCGCACGCCACCAGCGCGTCCTGGTACGCAGCACCCGCCAGATGCGGCGCCCCGGACAACCCCGCCAGAAGCGTCCTCATCCCAGGTGCCAGACGCCGCAACTCGGCCATGAAATCGTCCATGTCCCAGTCCTGCCCGAACAGGGCGCGCCTGGGCCGGGACGGATGGCCACAAGCAAAGAACAGGTCGAACGGCAGCTCGCCCGCCAGATCGGCCCGCCCGCTCTCCACCGCGAAATCCACCGGGTTCGGCATGAACCCCAGCGCCATGCCGCGCCGCCGCAACGGCGTCAGCGCGCCGCCGGCGGTGGAGACCAGCGTCGCATCCACCACGTCGATCTTGCCCAGCAGCCGCGCCACATTGTCGGGCTCGAACATCGGGTCCACGTTCCACTGCAGCACACGCATCGCCGGCATCGCCCGCCGCAACACCGCCACCGTCTCCGCCCGTATCGTGTCCGCATGGCCCAGCATCAGCAGCTCCGGCCGCATGTCCCCCGCCAGCCGCGCCAGCGCCCGGTTCGCCTGCCCCACGCCGAACTTGCGCGAGCCCAGCAGCGTGCCCGCCCGCGCCGCATCGCGGTCGGCGAAATCAACTACCTGGTGACCCAGCTTCACCAGCCCGCGGCTGATCTTCGGCGCCACGGAGTGCAGGAAGGCGCCTTTGGCCCGGGAGCCGAAATTGCCGACGTGGAGGATGCGCATCAGGCCCTCGAAGGAAGGAAGCAAGGCCTTCTTTTTTGAAAAAAAGAAGCAAAAAACTTTTGACTCCGCTGTCGCGGACCTATCGGGCTAGTCGCCGACAGGGAGCAAAAGTTTTTTGCTTCTTTTTTTCAAAAAAGAAGGCCTTCCTTACTTACCCTGGACCTGGCCCTTGCCACAGCCTAAGACCCTCCCAGGTCCGGGGCGTAGCTCAGCCTGGTAGAGCACCTGCTTTGGGAGCAGGGGGCCGGAGGTTCGAATCCTCTCGCCCCGACCACACGAAGGACGAACACCCATGCAAGCCCGCGCCCGCATCTTCCAGCAGCCGAAAACCGCCATGTCCTCCGGCACCGCCTATACCAACCAATGGGCGCTTGAGTGGGAGCCCACCCAGCAGCAGCGGCAGGACGCGCTGATGGGCTGGTTCGGCAGCGGGAACACCCAGGCCCAGGTACACCTGCATTTCCCTACCAAGGAAGAGGCCATCGCCTACGCCGAGCGCCAAGGCATAACCTTCGACGTGGAGCTGCCGCCTGTGCGCGTGCATACGCCGAAGGTGTATGCGGACAACTTCAAATACGGGCGGCTTGAGAACTGGACTCACTGAGAAGAAAGCAAAGCCTTCGTTTTTGAAAAAAAGAAGCAAAAAACTTTTGACTCCGCTGTCGCGGCGCTAGCCCGGAAAGTCGCCGACAGAGCGCAGAAGTCTTTTGCTTCTTTTCTTCAGAAAAGAAGGCCTTCCTTGCTTACTAGCTAGGCCAAACCCCAAGAGCCATCCGAGCCACCCCATGCAGCGACTCCCGGCTAGCGCCAGAAGCCGCCTGTACGGACATTCCATGCACCACCGCCATCACGTAGCTCGCCAGCGCCCCGGGATCGGCATCCCGCGGCAGGTCGCCGGCCTCGCGTGCCGCCTCCAGCCGCCGCCGTAGCGCCGACTCGTCGGCCACGCGCCGCGCCACCAGCTCCAGCCGCACCGGCTCGGCCGCCTCCGAGCACACGAGCGCCCCGTTCGTGGTAAGGCAGCCCCGGTGCGCCCCGCCGGTCAGCGCCTCCACGTAGCCAAACAGTGCCCGTTCTGCTACGCCGCGTGCCGTGGGTGCCTCCAGCGCGTCCCAGAAGAATTGCATGTAGATGGTGCGGAAATAGTCTAGCGCCTTGTGGAACAGCGCTTCCTTGTTCCCGTAAGTCGCATACAGGCTGGGCCTGGTGATCCCCATCGCCTCGGTCAGCTCCGTCAGCGACGCGCCTTCGAAGCCCGTCTTCCAGAAGACGTCGAGCGCGGCCGACAAGGCGGCATCCGTGTCGAACTCCCTATGCCGGCCCACAGCGCTCTCACCTCCCGGCCCTTCAAGCGGGGCTTGTCACGGAGATAGGGAGCTTGAAACGGCAAGTCCAGCCACCCAACTTGCCATTCATACCGTCCGGTATAAAATGCTCATCTCCCGACAGGTCGATACATGAGCGAATACATCACAAACCTCCAGGGCGCCAACCCAGCGCGGCTTGGCGGCAACCGCGGCAGGTCGCGGCCACGCACCGCATCGGGTCGCAACATCCTGCTTGGCGCCGCGGCACTCCTTCTGGCCGGCGGCGCCGTATGGGCGCTGCAAGGCAGCGGGCAGGCCAGCAAGCCGCCAGCCACCCCACCTCCGCCGCACGTCACCGTCAGCACGCCGCTCGAGGCGACCGTGGCGCCACAACGCAGCTTCCTCGGCCAGTTCTCCGCGGTGGATTCCGTCGAGCTACGCGCCCAGGTCGGCGGCACGCTGACGGAGATCCACTTCACCGACGGTCAGATTGTACACAAGGGTGACCCGCTCTTCACGATAGACCCGCGCCCCTACCAGATCAGGCTCGCCCAGGCGGTGGCCCAATTGCAGAGCGCGCAGGCCAAGCTCACGCTCACCCAGATCGAGCTCTCCCGCGCGCAGAACCTGCACCGCGACAATTACAGCACCGCCGAGACCGTGGACCAGCGCCTGGCCGACCAGCGATCCGCCGAGGCCACCATCCTGGAAGCCCAGGCCGCCATGCGTGACGCGCAGCTGGACCTCGAATACTGCCACGTCGCTGCCCCGTTCACCGGCCGCATCAGCGCCCACCGCGTCTCGATCGGCAGTCTGGTCAGCGGCAGCCGCGCCGGCGCCAGCCCCACCACGTTGCTCACCACCCTCGTCTCGCTGGACCCTGTGCATCTCGACTTCGACATGAGCGAGGCCGACTACCTGGCCTACGAACGCGCCCGCCAGACACGCGGCGCCGCCATAAGCGACACCGTCACCATCTCCATGGACGACGAGGCGGCAGGCGCCCGCACCGGCCGCCTCGACTTCGTGGATAACGCGGTAGATCGCGGCAGCGGCACCATTCACGCGCGCGCAACCGTGCCGAACCCGGACCTGTTCATCGCCCCAGGCGAGTTCGCCAGGCTGCAAATGACGGTGGGCGCCCCGCAGCTGGACATGCTCGTGCCGGACAGCGCCGTGGCGCCCGACCAGTCCAACCACGTGGTGATGACGGTGGCGCCGAACGGGCTGGTGGTGCCGAAAATGGTCCAGGTGGGCGACCTGCAGGGCAACCTGCGCGTGATACGCGGCGGCCTGCAGCGCACGGATCAAGTGATCATCGACGGGCTAATGCAGGCGCAACCTGGAATGAAGGTTGTTGCTGGTCGGGGCTCAATCAAAGGCTAGGCAAGGCCTTCTTTTTTGAAAAACTTTTGACTCCGCTGTCGCGCCGTTTCGGACAAGTCCGCGACAGCGCAGACAAAAGCTTTTTGCTTCTTTTTCTCGAAAAAGAAGGCCTTGCTTTTTTCCTATAGGCAGTGAGCCACCATGCGCTTCTCCCACATCTTCATAGACCGCCCGATCCTGGCCACCGTCTTCAGCATTTTCATTACGCTGATCGGCCTCGGCGCGCTCGTCTCCCTGCCGATCGCGCAATACCCCGAGATCGTGCCCCCAACGGTGCAGGTTACCGCCAGCTATCCGGGCGCCTCGGCCACGGTAATGGCGCAGACGGTGGCAACACCGCTCGAACAGCAGATAAACGGCGTGGAAAACATGCTCTACATGAGCAGCCAGTCCACCGGTGACGGCAACCTCACCATAACGGTCACTTTCCGCATCGGCACGGATCTGAACACCGCGCAGGTGCTGACGCAGAACCGTGTGACGGACGCGCTGCCGCGCCTGCCTGAAGATGTGCAGCGCCTGGGCGTGAACGTGAAGAAGGCGTCGCCCAACATCCTGCTGGTGGTGCACCTGATCTCGCCGGACAAGTCGCGTGACCAGCTCTATATCTCCAATTACGCCACGCTCCACGTGAAGGACCAGCTCGCCCGCCTGCCCGGCGTAGGTGACGTGCAGATCTTCGGCGGCCGCGACTACGCGATGCGCATCTGGCTAGATCCCGACAAGACCGCCTCGCGCGGCCTGACCGCGGACGACGTGGTCAACGCCCTGCGCGCGCAGAACGTGCAGGTGTCCGCCGGCGTGCTGAACCAGCCGCCTATCACGCCGCGCGGCGCGTTCCAGCTGAACGTGCAGACGCTGGGCCGGCTGCACACACCTGAAGAGTTCGGCAACATCCTTATCAAGTCGGATGCGCAGGGACGCGTGACGCGCATACGCGACGTGGGCAGGGTGGAGGTAGGTGCGGCCGATTACGGCACCGCCGCCTATCTGGACACCAACGACGCCACCCCGCTGCTGGTCTTCGCGCAGCCCGGCTCGAACGCTTTGGCCGTCGAGAAGAGCGTGCTGGGAACGATGAAGGCGATGTCTGCAAATTTCCCGCCAGGGCTGGAATACCGCATCGTCTACGATCCGACCGAGTTCATATCCCAATCGGTGCACGAGGTCATCCGCACGATCGTCATCGCCATCGCACTCGTCGTCGCCGTGGTGATCCTGTTCCTGCAGAGCTGGCGCGCCTCGGTGATTCCGGTGGTCGCAATCCCGATCTCGCTCATCGGCACGTTCGCCATCCTGGCCGCACTCGGGTTCTCGCTGAACAACCTCTCGCTGTTCGGCCTAGTGCTCGCCGTCGGCATCGTCGTCGATGACGCCATCGTGGTCGTGGAAAACGTGGAACGGAACCTCGCCATGGGCATGAGCCCGAAAGAGGCCGCGCATCGTACGATGGACGAGGTGGGTTTCGCCCTCGTGGCGATCGCGCTCACACTATGCGCGGTGTTCGTGCCGGCGGCGTTCATCTCCGGCATCTCCGGCGAGTTCTTCCGCCAGTTTGCCGTCACCATCTCCGCCTCCACCATCATCTCCTGCGTAGTCTCGCTCACGCTCAGCCCGGCCTTGTGCGCCGTGCTGTTCCGGCCGCACGCCATACACGCGGCACCCGCGCATAGCCTGCCCGGCCGCGCCCTTTCCGCTGGCTTCGGCCTGTTCAACCGCGGGTTCGAGAGCCTGTCCAACGCCTATGGCCGTATCACCATGCGGCTGGTTCGCGCGCTCGGCATCGTCATCGTGTCCTACGGCGTGCTGATCGCACTGACCGGGGTGCAGCTCTTCCGCGCGCCCACCGGCTTCATCCCCGAACAGGACCAGAGTTACCTGATAAGCGTGCTGCAACTGCCGCCAGGCGCCTCGCTCGCCCGCACGCAGGCCGTCCTGCGCCAGGCGGTCGACATCATCCTGCACACCCCAGGTGTCGCCCATGCCGTCCCCTTCGCCGGCCTGGACGCCACCACCTTCACCAACGCCTCCAACGACGCCACCGTCTTCTCTGTCTTCGACAAGTTCGCCGTGCGCGGCCCGCTCGGCCAAACCTCGAACACCATCCTGGCCGACATGCGCGCCCGCCTCTCCGTTATCAAAAGCGCCCTCGTGCTCACCATCCCACCGCCGCCCGTGCAAGGCATCGGCAACGCCGGCGGCTTCAAGATGTTGGTGCAGGACCGAAGCGGCGCCGGCCCACGCGCGCTGGAACAGGCGACAAACACGCTGATGGCCGCCGCCAACAAGGACCCCGCCTTCGCCGGCGTGTTCACCCTGTTCAGCACCCACACGCCGTCCGTCTACGCCGACATAGACCGCGAAAAGGCCGAAAAAATCGGCCTCACGCCCACGGATGTGTTTGACACCATGCAGACCTATCTCGGCTCCACCTACATCAACGACTTCAACTATCTCGGCCGCACCTTCGAGGTGATTGCCCAGGCCGACGCCCCGTTCCGCGCCGACATCAACGACATCGGCCGCCTGCGCGCCCGAAACGCCAGCGGCGCCATGGTGCCGATCGGCGCCGTCGCCAGCTTCTCCAGCGTCACCGCCCCCTACCGCGTCCCGCGCTACGACCTCTATCCCGCCGCCGAAATCATGGGCGCCGCAGCCCCCGGAGTCGCCTCCGGCACCGCGCTCGCCCGCATGGAACAGCTCGCCCAAACGGTGCTGCCAAAAGGCTTCGGTTACGAATGGACCGAACTCGCCTACCAGCAGGAGCAGAAAGGCACCCCCACGCTCCTGGTGTTCGGCGCCGCCGCCCTGTTCGTCTTCCTGGTGCTCGCCGCGCAATACGAAAGCTGGACGCTGCCGCTCGCCGTCGTCCTGATCGTGCCGATGTGCCTGCTCGCCGCGGTCACCGGCCTGCTGCTGCGCGGCATGTCGATCGACATCCTCGCACAGATAGGCTTCGTGGTTCTCGTAGGCCTGGCCGCGAAGAACGCCATCCTGATCGTGGAATTCGCCCGCCAGGCGGAAGACCAGGGCAGCCATCCGCGCCAGGCCGCGGTGCACGCCGCCCGCACCCGCCTGCGCCCCATCCTGATGACGTCCTTCGCCTTCATCCTCGGCGTTCTGCCATTGGCGGTAGCCACCGGCGCCGGTGCCGAGATGCGCCAGTCCCTCGGCACCGCCGTGTTCTTCGGCATGCTGGGCGTCACCATCTTCGGCCTGCTGTTCACGCCTGGCTTCTACGTGCTGGTCCGCTCCTTCGGCCGCAGCGCGCGCCGGCTGGACGTGCGGGCCGACCGCGACCTGGAGGCGCGCCACGCCGTAACCCACTGAAGCGTGGCGAGCCCGGCTGGATTCGAACCAGCGACCACGTGCTTAGAAGGCACGTGCTCTATCCAACTGAGCTACGGGCTCATTTGCTCGGAGCGGAGGAAAGCGGAACGGGGAGGGGTGTGCAAGGAAGCAAGGCCTTCTTTTTTGAAAAAAAGAAGCAAAAAACTTTTGCTCCCCCGCCTGCGCCAAGTAGCGCGCAAGTTCTGCGAGGCCGAGCGCTTGCGGAATCAGGCGAAGCCAGCGGCCAGGCGGGGAAGTAAAGTTTTTGGTCTTTTTTTTCAAAGAAGGACTGCTTGCCTTTCCGTGAACGATACACATCACTGCGCGTTCGAACTCCCGACAGGGCCAATCCGCCCACCCGGGAGTGCACGCCATGCTACGTTACGCCCTGCTATTCGCGCTGATATCCATCGTGGCCGGTATCCTCGGCTTCAGCGGCATCTCGGCCGCCACGGCCGGTATCGCCAAGATATTCTTCTTCATCGCCATCGCCATCTTCTTGCTGTTCGTCATCCTGGCGATCACCGGCATAAACCTTATAAGCTAGATACGCGGACCCAACTGAATCTGCATGGAAGACGAAGAACATGCGCCGGAGATAGTACGGCGCAACATAGAGCGCGTGCTGCGGCTGGAGCAGCATGCCTCTCGCGTGAAAACCTGGCCGGAAGCCGCCACCGACTGGATCGGAAGATTCGTCGGCACGCTGACGTTCGTCGCCCTCCAACTGGCGATCGTGGCCCTCTGGATCATGATCAACTGCGGCGTGCTGCACATCATCAAGCCGTTCGATCCCTATCCCTTCAACCTGCTTTCCGCCTTCTGCTCGTGTGAGGCGGTGATCCTGGCTGCTTTCGTGTTGATGGCGCAGAACAGGATGTCCAGCCTGTCGGACCGGCGCGACCATTTCGACCTCCAGGTGAACCTGATGGCCGAACAGGAAGCCTCCATTACGATACAGATGCTGGACAGGATCAGCCGCAAGCTGGGGGTCGCACAGGATAAGCCGGACGAGGCGTTGGCGCTAAGCCGAACTTCCAGCCTCGAACACCTGGCCGAGGAACTGCACGCTCAGTTGCCCGATACCGAAGATGGCCTTCTGCCTGATCAGGACCGGATGACGGCGGCCAGCGGCTCGCAAGGTTTGTAGTAGCGCCAACCATGCTCATGCAGCTCACTCGGCGTGAAACGCGAGCCCGGAACAAACACGCTGCGCCACTGCCCGTCGAGCCAGCGCCAAAGCTCGCATTCGACGCGCACGGGAAACTGCACCTTCTGCGATGGCGCGATGAAAGCCAGCCAGTGGAACTCATGATGCGCAGATGCCGGTTCCGGCGCGCAGGTGAGCGCGGAGACAGGAAGGAACTGGCTAAAGGCCACCGTAGTGGCCTGAGCCGTCTCGGCTACCATCGCGGATTGACTCATGCAGGTCGGCCCCAATCTGGTTGCAGTATCACAACGCACTCAGCCACATTTTCATCGTAATGGGACAGTCACGATTACGTTTGCCATGCATAATGATTGGGCCGCCGGCGAGACATTCTCGCGAATACAACTACGCCGTGTAGTATAGGGTATAGCTTCCCGTTTTAACGCAGAGCGCAGGTACCGTATGCCAGAATCAAGGAAACACGCGTGTGACGGCCGGAGAACCACAATGAGTTTGCGCCGCCTTTTCATCGTATCGGCAGCCCTGCCAGCGGCCGCGTGCGCCGCCAGCAGCGGTGTCATTCCCGTCGGTCCGAATACCTACACCATCTCTGAATTGCGTGCCCCTGCTGTGGGCGGCGGCCATGCGGCGCGGGACGCTGTGGTCGCGGAATCCGCGGCTTTCTGCAGCAGGCTGGGCCGGACTGTTGTGCCACTCGAGCTTCGGCCGGATGGTGATCCCTATACGCCGTACTATCCTACGGCGTTCGATGCCACGTTCAGTTGCAAGTAAGAAGGAAGGCACTTCTTTTCTGAAGAAAAGAAGCAAAAGACTTTTGACTCCGCTGTCGCGCGCCTGCTGCAACAGTGCGCCTCTCATGACGAACACCCGCTTTGGTGCAGGGGCCGGGAGCAAAAGTTTTTTGCTTCTTTTTTTCAAAAAAGAAGGTCTTGCTTTCTTCCTTACCCCGACAAGGGCAAAGCGATCTCCTCCAGGCTCTTTCCCTCCGCATCAATGCCCAGCCAAACCTCCACTCCCGCCGCCACAAGCATGAGCACCGCCGCCCCCTCATAGCCCCAAGCCACAGTGTACATGCCAGCATCGATCAGGCGCCCGAACAGCCATGGCGCACCAACCCCACCCACCAGCGTGCCCAGCGCGTAGAACATCGCGATCGCCAAGGCTCGCGTCTCCAGCGGAAAGATCTCGCTCGCCGTCAAATACGCCGCACTCGCCGCCGCACTGGCCACGAAGAACACGCCCACCCAGCAGGCCGTCTGCGTCCAGGCATCCAGTATCCCCGCATGGAACGCCCACCCCGTCGCCGCCATCAGCACGCCGGACACGCCATA
>CAXTJZ010000022.1:5204-26648 GCA_964244695.1 uncultured Acetobacteraceae bacterium | reverse complement strand
TCATGATCAGGACCGTGCGTTTCGATACAGGAGAGAGGCTGCCGCTTCTTGTGCACAGGGCAAGCGGGATCGCGGTGGAGGCCGCAACTTATTGGCTCGTGTCGGAACGGCGGGTCATGAACTATCAGGCCACGACGCTGGAGCAGGACCTGCGGGACCTGATGCTCTTCTATCTTTGGGGAAAGGCGCGTGGGTTCGACCCGGTTGCGCGCCTCCGCCTCCCGGCATTCCTGTCCCTTGCCGACCTCAACGATCTGGACCGTTTCTGCCGCGGCTCCGTAGAGGAGGCAGTCCGCGAATCGCTGGACTTTCCCCGACCGACAAGCCCGCGCCCGGCCGGGGCGGCACAGGTCAGGAACCGGATGGCGACGATCAGGTCATTCATCGACCACATCACCCTGGAACACCTCTGCAGTTTGGCCCCGGGATCTGGCTCGCATGCCACTTACAGGGCCGGGCGGGAGGTGATGCTGGCAAAATGGACGGCACGGCTCCGCGCGCTCGCCGCTCCGAGCGGCCCGGCCGATCCCCGGATGGGTATCTCGGAAGCCGTTGCCGCCAGGCTGCTGGAAGTGTTGCAGCAGGGAAGTCCGGAAAACCCTTGGGAGGTTTCCGTCAGGAGCCGGAACAGGCTCATCGTCTTCGTGCTCTGGGCTACTGGAATGAGAGCCGGCGAGCTGCTTTCGCTCCAGAGCGGGGACATCAGGTTCGAAGCCGAAGGCGCGCGGCTCAGCATCGTCCGCAGACCCGACAACAAGCTGGATCCACGCTCACGTCAGGCTTCGGTCAAGACCCATGGCCGCGAGATCCATCTCGAACGCCATGTCGCGGCAGCCCTGCACGGCTACATCGCCGGGGACAGGCGGTCGCTGCCCGGAGCGAGGCGGCATCCGTTCGTGTTCGTCTCGAAGGTAGACGGCGCTCCGCTGGGTCAGTCGAGCCTCAACAAGCTTTTCACCGCCCTTCGCCAGCGGGTCCCCGGCCTACCTGCCGATCTGTCGCCTCACGCCATGCGGCGGTCGTGGAACGATGAGTTCTCGAAAGTCTCGGACCTGGGAAACCCTGCCCGCACTGACGTCGAGAGAACCCAGGAGGAACGCATGCGCGCGTATCTGATGGGCTGGAACCCTGATTCGAAGATGGCGGGGAGGTATTCCGCCAGATGGACCCGCGAGGAGGCGGACAGGCGCCTACGGACACTGCAGGGCAAACTGAACCTCCATGCCCCTGACGGCGGAGCGGAGGAATGAAGGTCGCGGTACGTCGGCGTCCGGCTCCAGCGGAAAACCTCCTGCCCGAGCTTCCGGCGGAGGTATCCACCCGTGAGGGGGCCCGTTTCGATCCGCGTCCTGATATCTGGACAATGGACGGCATCCAGAGCGCCCTCCGGATTGACTTCTCCAGGGCGCCCTCGCTGTCGCCCTCCCTGAAGCTGCGGCTTAAGTTCACGCTGGTCAGCATGTTCCAGAACCGGTCGACCTCGCACGCCAGGAACAGCTTCGAATCCTATGCGGCTTTCTGCAGGAAGATTCTAGGAAACCACGAAACCGACGAGATCCGCCTTGAGCATCTCCTGAAATGGCGCCAGTCGCTGACACCGACGACGGTCTGGAAGCTGGCGGTCGTGCGGGGCTTGCTGGAGCGGGCCGAGGGACTGGGCTTCGGCATGTGCTCGCAGGAAGCGCACGCGTATCTCAGGGACGCCGTAATCCCGGGCAACCGGAAGGGCGTGGACGTAAGGACGAGGGATCCTGACCGTGGTCCGTTCACCACGCTCGAACTGGAAACCCTGAACGCCGCCATCAACCGGGGCTACGCCTCCGGTCGGGTGAGCCTGTCCGACTACGGCCTGTGCCTGATGCTCATGGCCTACGGCATCAGGCCCATGCAGATCGCTTCGATGAAAGTAAGCGACCTGATCCCCGCCACGGGAGCAGGTGGGGAAACGGTATTCACACTCCGTATTCCGCGAGCCAAACAGCGCGGTCACGTCGCCCGGGACAGCTTCAGGTTCCGCGCCTGCGACGCCCGGATCGGCGAGGTGCTCACCCTGCTCTCGGCTCAGGTGACAGGTCGGTTCGCGGGCATCGACAGCGGGCAGGCCCCCCTCTTCATCGGTGCCGGACGCGGTGGCATTCCCGGGTTCGACTTCCACATGTCGGCCAAGGAGGTCGGGGTCAGGGTCACGGCCGTGCTGGGAACACTTGCGCCGTTTCCTGCCAACGCCAGACGCTTCCGATATACGTTGGCCACAAGGGCACGGGACGACGGCGCGAATATCTTCGTGCTGGCCGACCTGCTGGACCATTCGGATACGCAGAACGTCAAGGTCTATACTGAAGGCGGGCCCGACGTCGTCGAGACGCTGAACCGAACCATGGCGCTCGAATTGGCTCCGGTAGCGCAGGCCTTCGCGGGCCTGCTGGTTTCACGGCACGATCCCTTGGCTGCAGAGGGAGGGACGGGCAAACGCATCCACGAGCGTGCGCTGTCTGACGGAGACGACCCGCTCGGGAATTGCGGCCGACACGGCTTCTGCGGGCTGACGAGGCCGCTTGCCTGCTACACATGCATGAACTTTCGCCCTTGGGAGGATGGGCCCCACAGCCAGATGCTGGACCGTCTGCTGGCGGAGCGGGAGTTGCAGCGCCTGAAGGGGCGCTCCCCCCGGATCTACGGCCTGCTGGACCGCACGGTGGCGGCGATCGCCATGGTCGTGCGGCTTTGCGAGAACCCTCGGGGCGAAGTCGGATAACCGGGATTCTCCGCTTTGTCCCTCCAAGGGAAACCGAGGCCGGGAGGAATCTCACCGAGTTCGTCGCGCTGGGACGCAGGCTAGCGGTCCTCGTTCCCGACGCGGCCTGGGGCGAAGACGTCTGGGACGTCTCGTCCTCGTTCGTGAGAAAGGGAAAGCCGGGGATCTCAAGCAGGCTACACCTGTTCCGTCACGGCTCCGCCTCAGGTGTCCGGGAGCACATGAAGGGCGAGCCTTTCACCGCCGGGTATGGCGACTTTGTCCGCGCTTACCTGAGATACGAGCACTCTGCGGCACCGAAGGTCTTCGAGCGGCTCAGGGCGCGGCTCAACATGCTGCAGTTCCTGGAGGCCGGGTTCCGCGAACTCGGCCGCGAAGCGGACATCACGCTCCTCACGCCTGACGTGCTGAACAAGGCCGTCGAAGTGGCAGGAAGGGGAGCCGCCGTCTCGAAGTACCAGCGCGCCTCCTCCTTGCAGAAGTTTCTGCGGTTCTGTTCGGACCACCACCTGCTTGCGGCACCGTTCACGTGGCGGCATGGCGTCCGCAAGCCGAAGGAGATCGGCGACCGCCTTGGAGAGGAGTTCGCGAAACGGCGAGCCGCCCGGTTGCCGGGGCCGCAGGCGCTCGACGCACTGGCACGTGTGTTCCGCGAGCCGACGTGCTTCCGGGACGAGGTTTTCGGCGCTGTCGCGGCCCTATGCCTATGCGTTCCGATCCGTATCCACGAAGTCCTCCAGCTGCGGACCGACTGCCTGTGCGAGGAACTGCGGACCGACACCGAACAGGGGAAGGTAAATGCCCTCGGCATCCGAGTCTGGCCGGGCAAGGGCAACCCGCCGGCGGTCAAGTGGATCCCCGACCTTATGGCCGGGCTCGCCAGGGAAGCGGTCGCGCGGCTTCTGTCCGTCTGCGGCGATGCCAGAACCATCGCCGCGGCGTACGAGGAAGCGCCGGCAACCCTGTACTGGCCTCCTGCCCTGGCTGGTTCCCGGCGGGCGGATTGGCTTCGCGGAGAGGATCTCGAGTCATTGACGGGCGTCAATAAAGTGAATGCATGGGCGTCCTCGAACGGCGTCAGGCGGCGGGGCGGAACATTCCCTTACTCTGCGCCCGACGTCGAGCGGGTGATCCTCTGCCAGATTCCAAAGGATTTCCCGCTCCATAACGGACACCCGGGGCATCCTTACTCCCGGGCACTCATCCTTGTCAGGAAGGGGTCGTTGCGCGCCGACGCGCTGCGCGGCGGGTCCAACACGATGTTCGAGCCCGCCTCGATCGATGCCTTCAACGCTTGGCTAGGCGGAGCCGCCGACGGCAGGCTGTCCGTCTTCGAGCGTTACGGTGCCTCCAACGAGGACGGTTCTCCAATCCGGCTGACCAGTCATGGGTTCCGCCACTGGCTCAACGACATCGCCCACCGTAGGGGCATTCCGGCACTCTCCATCGCGGAGTGGTCCGGCCGGGATCCGTCACAAAACAAGTTCTACGATCACCAGACTCCGCAGCAGTTCAGGGACCAGTTGCTCGATCTGTCCATCCGCGCCGGAGGCATCGGACCTGTCTTCGATGCGTCCGATGCGGCTCCGGAACCCCGGCTGATCACCCGCGGGGAATTCCTGTCAGCGCAGATCGGGTCGGCCCACCAGACGGATCTCGGAGTGTGCATCCACGATTACTCGCTGCTGCCATGCCAAAAATTCGGGGACTGCATCGGCTGCGAGGAAAACCTCTTCGTCAAAGGCGACAGGGAGCATCGGGCAAGCGTCTCGGCGGTGAGGGAACGGACGGCGGCGCAGCTCGAGGCGGCACGCCTGGCCTTGGAGGACGGGGATTTCGGCGCGGACCTCTGGGCACGTGATCACGTGAAGAAGCTCCGCCGGCTCGACGAGGTCATCGGGATCCACGACGACGGTGCCATCCCAGACGGCCGTCTAGTGTCGATGCCCGGCACCGGGTCCGACACGGAGGTGTCGATGGCGCTCAGGAGCGGAGCGGCAACCGCCCCGCTCCGGGAAGGGTATGACCGTGGCGGTTAAGGCGAAGCTCGAACCATCCGAGGTCGAACTGATCGCCTCCATGCTGGAAGCGTGGAACGGCGCCCTCACCTGGGACCGACTCGGCGAGCGGACCGCATTGGTACTGGGGCGGCCTTTCACAAGGCAGGCACTGGACAGCCACCTCGCGATCAAGACGGCATTCCAGGTACGAAAGGGACGGTTGAGGCGCATCCGTGAAGCCGTGAGATCCGGCAGGCAGGTTCAGGACGAAATGCCTCCGGAGCTTGCGATGGCGCTCCAGCGCGTGGATGCTCTGCAGACGAAGGTCGACCGCCTTCAAGCCACTCTCGACGCTTACGAGGCGAAGTTCGTCATCTGGCTTTGCAACGCCCGTGGGGCCGGGCTGAGCGAGGAAAGGCTCAACCGGCCGCTCGCTCCGGTCGACAGGGGTGCGGAGCCTGAACCCCGCCACCGGAAGACGGCTCCGTGAGCAGCCGGGCGTCCTTCCGCGACATCTCCGAGTCGAACCACGCCTCCCTGGTCGAGTATCTCGCCCGCCTGCGGGCGGCCGGACTGACCTTGCCGACACACGGCGGTGTCGTGAACAAGACCGCCGTGGCGCGTGCCTGCGGGTTCGCCCGGGAATCCTTCCAGCAAAACCCGCGCTTCGCCGCGACACTCGATGCCGCCGTCGAGGAGATCGGACTCGACCGGATCGAGGCAGCGGCAGCCGAGGGCGCTTCTGCAGGTGACGCCGGGAACAAGGCCCGTATCCTGCAGCTGGAGCAGCAGCTTGCCGCCTGCCGGAGCGAGACGCTGGACCTCCGGCGGAAGCTGCGGCGCCACGAGGCCATCCTCGAGCATATCGGCACCACCGGTCGCCGGGTCATCCCCTGAACGTGGATCTGGCGGTCGCACCTTCCGGAGTCGGCCTGGTCAGGTTCCTTGCGGACAGCCCTGAATTCGCCGGGGTCGGCAGGGCCACGGCCGGGAAGCTCTGGGATCGGTTCGGTTCGGAACTCTACGCCATCCTTGGCGCGGGCGATGCAGGGCGTCTCGCCGAACTTATTCCCCGCACACAGGCGGAGATCGTCTGTGACGCATGGCGGCACCAGCTGGCGCTCGCGGACTGCGTCGCGTTCTTCGACGAGCAGGGCATCGACGCCGGAATCGCGCGCAAGGCCATCGCCTTCTGGGGCGGGGAGGCCGTCGCCAAGCTCAGGGACAACCCTTACCGCCTGCTGACGGTCAGCCCCTGGACGCAGGTCGACGCCATGGCGCGTCGCCTGCGTCTCTCGGCGGATGACCCGCGGCGGCTTGTGGGCGGCGTTGAGGCGGCTCTTTACGAACGGCTCGACCGGAAGCACACGGCAACCCCGGAGGAAATCCTAGTCCGCCGTGTGGCGGTCCTTCTCCGCTGCGACGCCGTGACGGCCGGCCGTGCGATCGTTGAGGCTGTCGCGGATGGAGCTGCCATTCCGTCAGCCGCAGGGCTGCAGCCTGCCGGCGCAGCCCACATGGAGCGATACGTCGAGGCCCGCATCCTTTGGATGCTCCGGCGGGACGCCTTGCCGGACGACAAGACCGCGAGTTCCGTCACTGCGGAACTCGCGGTCTTCCTGAACCGGCGCGGAGCAGCCGGCGCGCATCCGCCTACAGGTGAACAACGCGCCGCAGTCGCCATGGCGCTCCTCCGGAGGTGCTCGCTGCTGATCGGCGGCGCAGGGGTCGGGAAGACGAGTTGCCTGCGAGTAGTGGTCGATGCCGCGCGGCACTTCGGGCTCCGCATCTGGCAGCTGGCGCTGGCTGGGCGTGCGGCGCAGAGGATGTCGGAGGCGACCGGGGCTCCGGCGCAGACGATCGCCTCCTGGCTGGCGGCCGCTGCGGACGGCCGGGCAGAGACTGGCGCGACCACGCTGGTGATCGTGGACGAAGCCAGCATGCTGGACCTGCCCACCGCCTACCGCCTGCTGTTCCACATGCACCCGGCCGCACGGCTGCTGCTGGTCGGCGACGTCGCGCAGCTCCCGCCGATCGGGTTTGGCCTCGTCCTGCACCGCCTGGCCGCCGGCACGGCGGTGCCCAGGACCGAGCTGACGCGTATCCTGCGCGCGACGGAGGCGACCGGCATCCCGACTGTGTCGCGGGCCATCCGGGACGGTGACGTGCCTGACCTTCCGGCCTACGTGCCCGGCATCGACGGGTGCAGCTTTCTGGAGGCTTGCCCGCAGGACGTCGTCGCGGCGATCGGGCGCGTGCGCGGGGAATCGCCTGGCGACGAGGTGCAGGTCGTCGGTTCCGTATACGCCGGAGCGGCCGGGATCGACGCGGTCAACGCCGCCCTTCACGCGGCAAACGCCCGCGGAAAGCCCGTGCTCGGGAGGTTCTCGCCCGGCGATCCGGTCATCTGGACGGCAAACGACCGCGCCCGCGGCCTCTGGAACGGTTCGATGGGGATGGTCACCGACATCCGCGCCGGAATGTTATGCTTGGTGCTGGACGGCAGGCAGGTCGAGATCGGCGCCGATGACCTTGATCGTATGGATCTCGCCTATGCCGTCTCCACCCACAAGGCTCAGGGCTCGCAGTTCGGCACCGTGATCCTTCCTGTAGTTGGCTCGCGCTTCTTTGACCGCACCCTGCTCTATACGGCGCTTACCCGCGGCGTCTGGCGTGTGGTCCTGGTCGGCTGCCGGAAAACGTTCCATGAGGCTGTCCTCCGGCCGCCATGGTCCCTGGCCAGGAACGTGGCGTTCATGGCCTGACGGGCAGATAGCGGCGGCTACCGGGTCGCCGCGGCTCTACTGCCACCTTAGGATGGAGATGAACCCATGCCCACCCCTGTCTTGCATGCAGGGCCTTGAGCACCAAGGTAGCACTGTGCTACCATACGAAGGGATGCACCTTGTCTGTGGAGCCAGCCAATGACCTGGAAAAGGTTAAGTCGATCGCGATGCGCTTCCTGGAAGGAGATGTCTCGGATTGCGAGATCTGGGCAAGCCCGCTGACGCAACTGTTGCAGAACTCGCTCGCGTCGGATGACCTGATGGAGATTATAGCGACCGAACTGGGAGCGTGCCACTGCTACAACACTCAACCGACCCGGAAGTATCATCAGGGCACGACCTCCGATTATTACTCGATATGGGTCGACGAATATGGCTGCCTGATGTTCCTGAAGTTGCTGTTGGCGGCGGACGGAAGGTTGCACGTCACCTCGTTCAAGAAGGACAGGCGATATGGTTAGCGAATGCATGAAGTGCGGAGAGCAGGAGGTTTCAGAGGAGATCGGTTCCTTCACCGTCGATTACGGTGGCAAGTCGGGTGATATTCCCGACCGTCGGATGCGCTGTGCCTCGTGCGGAAACATGAGCTACAGCGGAAACCAGATATCGGAGCATGAACTCGCAGTGGCCGCAAAGGCTCGCGAGCTCGGTGGCCTGCTGTCCGCCAAGGACCTTGAGAACACCCGCAAGAAGTACAGGCTAACCCAGCGGGAGATGGAGGTGCTGCTCGGCACCGGATCGAAGACCTGGATTCGATGGGAGCGGGGCAAGGTTGTCCAGAGCAAGCTGGCCGACACTGTCATTCGGCAAATCGCCAGCAGCCCACGCGTGGCGCGGGACCTGATGATGCAGGCTGGTATCGAGAACCCGGATGCCTTGGCCACGGTCAATCGCTTCGACGAGGAAGAACGGCGCCTGCTTGAGGCCTTATTCCGGGAACATATGGGCAATCTTTCGGGCATCAACCTGCAGCGGCTTGCGAGCGACGCGGTCCATGCGATTACGGAGGCAAACCATCAACGCCTCGCGGAGGCCATATGAGCGGAGACAAGGTCCACCACCTTCCCGCAAGCCGGACCCCGCGCACCCAAGCCGAGGAGATCCGCGAGACTGTGGACCTCGTCATATCGGCGCACTTCCGTGAGCAGAACGAATTGCTGCGCCAGATGAACCAGAACCTAACCGACATGAACAAAGGGCTGAGCGAAAGAGTTCAAGTGCTCACGACCGGCGTGCAGCGCCTAGTCGGTGAAATGGACGGCGTGCGGAGCGGGAACAAGGACCAGGCGTTCGCACGGGTCGCCTCGAACGATGCCTGTGCTGACCTGCCGACCGTAAAGGCGGATGTGGCGAACCTCTATCCGTTCACCTCGGCGAAGATTGGGGTGAGGCTCGGGTTCGGCCATAATCAGATCGGCCTTCTTCTCGGACCGAGCGGACTGAACTGGGCGGGCAACGGTGACTATCAGGAGACGACCCGTTGGCAGGAGGGCCATCCGCGATACTGGCACGCTGACGTGCCTGGACGGCTCAGCGAGATCCTCACCAAGACCGCGCCGTCAGATCACGGAATCAAAAACCGGACGGTGGTGTCGATGTTCAGGCAGTGGAAGCAGCGAGCCGCCACGGAAGTGCTGGCCACTGACAAGCCCACCTCGGGAGCGGCCGGAAGCTAGTTTCCGGCGACGAGTTCGCTTGCGGATATCAGGGTTTGTGGGCGTCTCGCGACTACGCCTTCGATGGCGTATTTCAGGCGGCGGGCGCATTCGATTACAAAGTCCACGTCTGAGCCGCGGTCGAACGAGCCGCGGGCGAGGGAGCCGGTGATCACCACCTTGACCCCACGCCTTCCAACGCGTTGGCTGCGCGCCGTGCGCCTTCGATCGCCTTGGTCCGGTAGGCTTCCAGGCTGATCGTAGCGACTGTTTTGGTGTTGGCCATCTCCCTTCGAAAGTTGGGGCGTGGGCGGCGGAGGGCAATGCCTCTCGGCTACCCAGCCAGGAACCCGATGCGGCAGCTTGATAGCCAGCCCTTTGTTCGACCCTCGCCGGAGGCGACGGTCGAATCTGGCGGGACGCCCTTCGTCCCGACACCTCCACCCCGCCGCGGCGCGCAGCGTAGGTCAAGAGAGGACCGGAGCCACGCGGAGCCGCGCGCAGGCGTCTTCGCCGAGCACGGCGAGCATGGCGAGGACCGGACCTTGACCGTAGCGAGCACCGTGGCAAGCGATGCGAGCGCGATTGCCGGAGGAGTGGGCTTTCGAAATCCGGCGATCGCCAGACCGAGATGGTCAAAAAAGAGACTTCGGGAAGATCCGCTACCCTTTCGGACGAGCAACCCTGCATGCGCGCCGATGGCGGCCGCATTGTTCGTTGCGACCGACAGAGCTGACCGGCATCGGGGCTATTCCACTTAGCCCGACATCTTCACCCCGCCGCGGCGCGCAGCGCAGGTCAAGGGGCTTGGCTTAGGGCCGGGCATTGACCGTAGGGAGCACCGTGGCGCCCACGGCTCGCCGGCCGCGATCCGTAAAGAACGCGACAGCATTTAGCACTACAGAAGCCCTGAAAACCTTGTTTCTTTACAGTTCCCGGCTTGAGGAGGAGTGAAATTGGAAAGAAGTGAGTTGTAATCTGCGTTCTCTCTCTCACAAGCCCGAGCGTTCCGATAAACCGTTCTAGTCTGGCGGCGCTGTTGAGCTTCGATCCCGTGCGGCTTTCCAGACCAGGTGCCAACCTGCCGCGCGGGGTTGATCGGGTCCGTCGCCGCAATCTGCGGGAGCGCGGCAAGGGCAAACAGGACGCCCGGCTTTGGTGTGACGGCGAACTTTGACTTCCAGGAAAAAACCGAGACGTCGGCGTAATGTTTCTGCTTGACCGCGCCGGGCGCAAAATTGGATTGCGCCGGCATCGTGAACGAATAGTCCAATGCCTATGACCTGATCCTCGGACTGGACCTGCTACGTAAGACCCACGTCTGGATCTCCCATTCGTCGAAGACGGTCGTCTTCCAACTTCCGCCGAAGCCCTCGCCGATCGGACCGCCACCCTGCCGGCCGCCTACCAAGTCAGCCGCCGACAGGGAGCAAAAGGCTTTCGCTTCTTTTCAGAGGAGAAGCTCTGCTTTCTTACATACGGTGCAGCGCGCAGAGCTTATGCCCGTCCGGATCGCGCAGGTAAGCCAGGTACAACTTGCCCAGGCCGCCTTCGCGCACGCCAGGCGGGTCCTCGCAATCCGTGCCGCCGGCGGCCAGGCCGGCGTCGTGCCAGGCGCGCGTCTGCTCCGGCGAGGCAGTGGCGAACCCGATGGTCATGCCGTTGGCGTTCGTGGCGGGCTCGCCGTTGATCGGCTTGGTGATCGACAGGATGCCGGTCTTCGTCATGTAGAACATCCGGTTGCCGTCGATGGTGGCGGGCGGGACGTCAACCGTGGCGAGCAGCTTGTCGTAGAAGGCTTTTGCGCGGTCGAGGTCGTTGGTGCCGATCATGATGTGCGAGAACATGGGACATCTCCTGTTGCTTGGGACGGCGCGACCAGGAGTCGCGCGACCGGCCGAGGTGATACCGGGGCCACGGGAAAATACCAGGGCGTCGATAGGCGTCCTGCTTTGCGGCTGCGTGGTTACCTCCCGGGTGCGGCTGGGCTAGAAAGCGGTTCGCTTGCCACCTAGGACCTGATTTTGAGCCAGAACCTGTACGCCGACATGCGGGCCCACGTGCTGGCCGCGTTGCAGCGCGCCATCCCGGAACTGCCGGCCGAGATCGCCGCCCGCGTGGAGGTGACGCCGACCCGGGATGCGGCGCATGGCGACATGGCGACGAACGCGGCGATGGTCTGTGCCAAGCCGGCCGGGCGGAAGCCGGCCGAACTCGCCTCGGTCCTGGCCGCCGATCTCGCGGCAAACCCTGCCATCGCAAGCGCGGCGCCGGCCGGACCCGGCTTCATCAACCTGCGGCTCAGCGCGCAAATGTTCCGCACGCAGCTTCCGGTGATCCTGGCGGCGCAGGAGGCCTACGGGGACAGCGCGGCCGGGCAAAGCGTGACGGTGAACGTGGAGTACGTGTCGGCCAACCCGACCGGGCCGCTGCATATCGGGCATTGCCGCGGCGCCGTGGTGGGCGACGCGCTGGCGAACCTGCTGGCCAAGGCCGGGTTTGCGGTGACGAAGGAGTATTACGTCAACGATGCGGGCGCGCAGGTGATCGCACTCGCCTGGGCCGCTTACTGGCGGTACTTGCAGGCGCTCGGCACCGCGCTGACCGAGGAGGCGTATGCGGCTTCGGTGCCGGGCGGCCTGCAATACCGGGGCGACTATTTGGTGCCGGTGGGCGAAGCGCTGGCGGCGGCGCATGGTGCCGGCCTGGCCGGGCCGGACGCCACGCCGGCCGATCCCGCGCTGTGGCAGGACGTGGTGCGCGACACGGCAATCGCCATGATGATGGTCGCCATACGCGAGGACCTGGCGGCACTCGGCGTGGTGCATGACGTGTTCACCTCCGAGCGCGCGTTGCTGGCCAGCGGTGCGGCGGAGCGCGCGATCGAGACGCTGCGCGAACGTGGGTTGATATACGAGGGCGTGCTGGAGCCGCCGAAAGGCAAGACGCCGGAGGATTGGGAGCCGCGTCCGCAGACACTGTTCCGCGCCACGCAGTTCGGCGACGACGTTGACCGGCCGCTGAAGAAGTCGGACGGCACCAACACGTATTTCGCCAACGACATCGCCAATCATGCCGACAAGGCGACGCGCGGCGCGCGCTTGATGATCGATGTGTGGGGCGCCGACCACGGCGGTTACGTCAGCCGCATGAAGGCGGCGGTGCGTGCGCTGGCCGAGGGTGGCGACGCGTTGGACATATTGCTGTGCCAGATCGTGCACGTGGTGCGCGGCGGAGTGGCCGTGAAGATGAGCAAGCGCGCCGGCAGTTTCGTGACGTTGCGGGACCTGATCGACGAAGTTGGCCGCGACGTGGTGCGCTTCACCATGCTGACGCGCAAGCCGGACGCGCAGATGGAGTTCGACCTGGATCTGGCGGTGGCCGAAACGCGCGAGAACCCGGTCTATTACGTGCAATACGTGCACGCACGTTGCCGCTCCGTGCTGCGAAAGGCCGAGCCGATGTTCGGCGCGGGTGCCACCACGCCGGAGGCGCTGGCGGCGGTCGACCTGGCGAGCCTGGACTCGCCGGCGGAGCAGGCAATGCTACGCCGCCTGGCGCAATGGCCGCGCACGGTTGAAGGTGCGGCGCTGGCGCATGAACCGCACCGAATCGCGTTTTTTCTCTATGACTTGGCGGCTGATTTTAATACACTGTGGCAGCAGGGGAGGGCGGACGCCACGCTGCGTTTCCTGCGGGAGGATCAGCCGGTGGAGACGTTCGCAAGGCTGGCTTTGGTCGCCTCGGTTGCTATAGTGATCCGGTCCGGCCTTGCCGTGCTTGGTGTCGTCCCCGTGGAGGAGCTGCGGGACAGCTAAGGGAGTTGCCGATGTCAGACGTGCCGCAGATCACCCAGAATTTTGGCCGTCCTTCCTACCGGCCAGCCGCCCCCGTGGGTGGGCTGGATCCGGACATGCGTCGCATGGCGATCGTGGCAGCCGGGTTCGGCGGCGTGCTGGCGCTGGCGATCGGAATGTTCAGCCTGTCGCACCACGCACATCATGGCGTTCCGGTTATAGCCGCGCAGAGCGGTCCGGTGCGGGTGAAGCCGCTGGACCCGGGCGGCATGAAAGTGGCGGGCGCCGAGGAGGTGAGTGGCGGGGCTGAACGCCTGGCACCGGAGCCGGAGAAGCCGGCGCTGCACGCGTTGCACGCCAAGGTCCATGTGGCGCCAAAACCTGTGATTGAGCAGGCGGGCGCCGCGCCGGCGGCACCTCCGCCACCCGTAGCCGTTGCGGCGCCTTCTGTTGTGGCCGCACCGCCCGTGCAGCACGCTTCGGTAACGGCCGCCTTGCCGGCTGCAGACCTTCCTGTCGGGACGGCTATCCAGTTGGCGGCGTTCGAGAGCCAAAGGGCGGCCGAGCAGGATTGGGGCAAGCTTGCAGAGAAAAACCCGGGGCTGTTCGACGGCCACAAGCCTGAGGTGGAGCGCGCGACTGTTGCCGGGCGCGTCGTGTACCGGCTGCGTACGGCTGGGTTCGCCAACATCGCGGCGGCGACGGCGTTCTGCGGCAAGATCCGGGCGAACGGCGGGGATTGTTCCATTGCGGCGTTCTGACGGATGCGTTCGACCGGCGACTGTGCAGAGAGATTAACCACCAGGGATACCAAGAGCACCAGGAAGGCCGGCAGGTTCTGAAGGGCTTGTGTTCAGCGAACGGTTTCGGATGCAGCAATGCAGGCAGGCTTCGGCCCTCCGATACAAAAGTCTGTTTGTGCCTTGGTGGTTCATCTTCTTTCTTTCCGGAAGACATAGCCATTCTTCCCGAGGGTAAGGCGTGATGCGCCCGGCCATTATCGGAATCAAAGGCCTGCGGCTCACGCCCGATGAGGCTGCCCTGTTGCGGAACCTGGAACCGCTCGGCGTGATACTGTTCGCCCGCAACGTGGCCGATCCTGGCCAGCTTGCCGCATTGACCGCCGAACTGCGGGCCGCGCTACCAGCCGAAAGCGTGCTGATGGTGGACCAGGAAGGCGGCCGCGTGGCGCGCCTGCGGCCGCCGCACTGGCGCGCGCACCCGCCGGCGCGCGCGCTGCGCACCGCGCGGGCGGCGTGGCTGACAGGCGCACTGATCGGGCTGGACTGCGCGCAGGCCGGCCTGGATGTGGTGGCCGCCCCTGTGCTGGACGTGGCGTCACCGGACGGGCATGACGTGATCGGCGACAGGGCGTTTTCCGCCGAACCGGAGGTGGTGGCCGAACTGGGCGCCGCCTACGCCGCCGGCCTGCTGGCGGCCGGCGTGCAGCCGGTGGGCAAGCACGCGCCCGGGCACGGCCGCGCCAGGACGGATAGCCACAAGGAACTCCCCGTGCTGGACGGTATCGCCTCGGCCGACCTGCTGCCGTTCCGTTGTAACAACAACTTGCCCTGGCTGATGACGGCCCATATCCGCTACATGCGGCAAGACATGACCAACCCGGCCACCCAGTCTGCCGCAATTATCAGCGGCGTCATACGCGCGCCGGAAGGCATCGGCTTCCAGGGCGTTCTGGTTACTGACGACCTGGCGATGGAAGCGCTGACCGGCCCGCCTGGCACCCGGGCCAAGGCCGCGTTGGAAGCGGGCTGCGACGTGGCGCTGCACTGCTCCGGGGTGCTGGCGGAGTCGCGTGGCGTGCTGGAGGCGATCCCGGCGGCGTCGGCTGCGTGCCTGGCTCGGCTGGCGGCGGCTCGGGCGGTTGCCGTGAGGCAGGCGCTGGATGGTGCGGCTTTAGCGGACGAGCGAGCGGGGCTCCTGGTGTGAGCAAGGAAGCAAGCAGTTCTTTTTTGAAAAAAAGAACCAAAAAACTTTTACTACTGACGCTGTACCAGCCGGTTGTTTCAATACTTGCTCGCACGCTTATAGCGTCGGGGGAGCAAAAGTTTTTTGCTTCTTTTTTTCAAAAAAGAAGGCCTTGCTTCCTTTGATCCCCGCGCAAACCCAAGCCCTGATCCAGCAGGTTCTAATAACCGCCGCCCTGGTCATGGTAGCCATAATCCTGCACGAACTGGCGCATGGCTACGCCGCCTGGGCAATGGGCGACACCACAGCGCGCCGCGCCGGCCGCCTGTCCTTCAACCCGCTGGTGCATGTGGACCGCGTGGGCACCATCCTGTTGCCGGGGTTCCTGCTGATCAGCCAGCTGGTAACCGTGGGCCACGTGCTGTTCATGTTCGGCTGGGCCAAGCCGGTGCCGGTGGATCCCTCGCGCTTCCGCCACCCGCGCCAGCAGATGGCGGTGGTGGCGGTGGCAGGGCCGGTGATGAATTTCAGCCTGGCGCTGCTGGCGGCGTTCGCGCTGCGCCTGTCGGGGCTGTCGCCGGCGTGGCTGCAGGCGATCGGCACGTTCATCGTGTTGAACCTGGTACTCGGCATGTTCAACCTGGTGCCGATCCCCCCGCTGGATGGCGGGCGCATCGCGGTGGGGCTGCTGCCGTTGGCGGTGGCGCGGCAATGGGCACGGCTGGAGCGGTTGGGGATCGCCTTCGTGCTGATCTTCCTGACAGCGGGGCCGGCGCTGCTGCGGGCGAACGGCATCGCGTTCAACCCGCTGGGCGACACGCTGGTGCCTGCCGTCACCTGGGTGTACGAGCAACTGCTGATCCTGGCGCATGTGCCGCCGAGCCCGGACATCGATGTCTGACGCGGCCGTGGAGACGCTGCTGCTTGACCTGGACGGTTTCGAGGGTCCGCTCGACCTGCTGCTGGACCTGGCGCGGGCGCAGAAAGTGGATCTGGCGCGCATCTCCATCCTGGCACTCGTCGAGCAATACCTCGCCATCATCGAGGGTGCGGCGCGGGTGCGCCTGGAGCTGGCGGCGGACTGGCTGGTGATGGCGGCGTGGCTGGCCTGGCTGAAATCCCGGCTGCTGCTGCCGCAGAGCGATCCGGACGCGGAAGAGGGCGAGCAATCGGCCGACATCCTGGCGGCCCGGCTGGCGGAGCTGGCGGCCATGCGCGCCGGAGCGGCTTGGCTTGGGGCACGGCCGGTGCTGGGGATAGACGTGTTCCGCCGCGGGGCGGGCGAGGATCTGATCGCGACTGACCGGTCCCGCCTGGCCGCCGATCTGCCGTTGCTGTTGCGCGCGTACGTGGAGGCGGTGCGGCGTGGCGCCTCGCGTGTCAGCTACCAGCCGAAGCAGCTTAGCTTCTGGACGGTGCAGGATGCTTTGCACCGTCTGTCGGCCACGCTCGGCTCGATGCCGGCCTGGACCACGCTCGAGGTGTTCCTGCCGGCGGCGCTGTCCGGCCAGCAGCGTCGGGCGGCGATCGCCAGCACGTTGCTGGCTTCGTTGGAGATGGCGCGGGGTGGGGGGTTGCGGCTGCGGCAGGATGCGCCGTTCGCGCCTATACTGCTGGCGGGGCCTGCCTCTTGAGGGGAGGAAGCAAGGCCTTCTTTTTCGAGAAAAAGAAGCAAAAAGCTTTTGCTTGCGCTGTCGCGGAACGCCGGAGCGCACGCCTCCACAAAGCGCAGCCGACAGAGATAGAAGTTTTTTGCTTCTTTTTTTCAAAAAAGAAGGCCTTTCTTGCTTTCCCGACCGTTAGTCACGCCCGTCCGTGAGCGAACCGTCGGAAGACCACCTGCGTCTGGCCGAGGCGCTGGTATTCGCCAGCCCCGACCCCGTGCCGGCGCGTGCGCTGGCGGCGTTGCTGCCGGAGGACGTGGACGCGGACGCCACGTTGCGCGCGGTGCAGGCGCGCTATGCCGGGCGCGGGGTGGAGCTGACTGAGATCGGGCTGGGCTGGCAGTTCCGCACGGCGCCGGACCTGGCTGGGCGGCTCACGCGGACGATATCCCGCCCGCGGCGGCTGCCGCGTGTGGCGATGGAGACGCTGGCGATCATTGCCTGGCACCAGCCGGTGACCCGGGCGCAAATCGAGGAAATACGCGGCGCCGCGCTCAGCCAGGCAACGCTGGACGCATTACTTGAGGCGGCACTGGTGCGGCCGGCGGGGCACCGAGAGGTGCCCGGGCGGCCAACATTGTGGGCGACGACGGCCGGGTTCCTGGCGCAGTTCGGGTTACGCGATCTGGCGGAACTGCCGAAGCGGGGAGAGCTGGTGCTGGAGGGTGGCGTGCTGGTGGCCAGTCCGGATGATGCCGCGGAAAATGGCGGTGAAGTTCAGGTGGGACAGAGCGCCGAGTAGCCGAAGCCGGTCAGAAGCCGCGACGCGGTCTGGTCGAAGGTCGCAAACACGTCACCACCGCGGGCGCGTCCCTGGTGGGCGATGAGGCCGTCCGAGAAATCGCCGCCCGCCCGCAAGACCCGCAGACCGTCCTCTACCGCAGCCCGGTCAATGACGACGGTGCTGGCGTCGACGTAGCGTCGGATGGCGCTGTCCGTCTGTTCTCTTGAGTATCTGTAACCGCGCCCCAGAACCCAGGCGAACTCGCAGATGACCTGCGCAGGGATGACGACCCGTTCGGCTGCTGCAAGGCATGCACGCGCCGCTTTTGCCTGGACGGGATCGTCGTCTGTCGTCGCACGCACCAGGAGGTTGGTATCTGCGGTGATCCTCAACGCTTGCCGGCCCAAGCGGCCGCGATCACCTCGTTCATCTCTTCGATCGTCAGCGCCGGACCGTCCGGCCTGGGCAGGCAGCTGAACGCGTCGGAGATCTTGCCGCGCGGCGCGGGGCGCAGCTCGACCACGCCGTCCGGCCGCAACTCGACAGACACACGCTCGCCGGGCTGGACGCCGAGATGCGACAGCGTTTCCTTTCTCAGGGTGAGCTGGCCCTTCGCTGTGATGAGAAGTGACTGTGCCATGCCTGGAAAGTAAGGCAGTTCAGCCTTACCTGCAACGGTGTCGGCCGTGTGCCCTTTCGTCCACCCCCAACACCGGGCTAAGACACCGCAATGTTTGATTTTGCCTGGTCCGAGATCGCCTTGATCGGTGTGGTGGCGCTGATTGCCATCGGGCCGAAAGACATGCCGGTTGCTATAAAGGCGGTCAGCGACACCATTAAGAAGCTGCGCCGCATGGCCGGGGAGTTCCAGGGCCATGTGGACGAGATGATACGCGAGGCCGATCTGGGCGACGTAAAATCCTCATTCGACGAGCTGCGCGGCCTGAACCCGAAAGCCATGGTCCAGCGGGCCATCGACCCGGACAACACGATGCGCTCGGCTTTTGCCGACCCATTTCGCGAGCACCCGGTGCGGCCGGTCATGACACCGCTGGACCAGACCCATGCCGTGCCGGCGCATCCCGAGACGGTCATCGCAGCGCCTGACCATTCGGCGCCTGCCTTCATCCCGCCTTCCGCCCCGGCGCCTGGAGCCTCGCCTGAAGCGGCGCCCGCGTTCATCCCGCCCGCCGCCGCCGCGCCCGATCACGCCGGCCAGGGCTGACGCGTGCCCGACGCCGTGCAGGCTCCGGATGATCCCATCCACGACAAGCCGATGCCCCTGCTGGAGCATCTGGTGGAGCTGCGACGCCGGCTTCTGTGGTCGGCGGTGGCGTTCGTGCTGGCGTTCTTCGTCTGCTACCACTTCTCCGGCGCCATCTACCTGTTCCTGGCGCAGCCGCTGGCGCACATCATGGAGGCGAAGGGCGAGCAGCCGCATCTTATATACACGGCGCTGTACGAGGCGTTTTTCACCTATCTGAAAGTGGGCTTCTTCGGCGCCACGTTCATCGCTTTCCCGGTGATCGCCAGTCAGATCTGGCTGTTCGTGGCCCCCGGCCTGTACCGCAGCGAGCGGCGCGCCTTCTTGCCGTTCCTGATTGCCACGCCGGTGCTGTTCGTGGCGGGCGCGGCGCTGGCCTACTATTTCGTGTTTCCGTTCGCCTGGAAATTCTTCCTCAGTTTCGAGACGCCGGGCGGCAAGGACGTGCTGCAGATCGAGCTGCAGGCAAAGGTGAGCGAGTATCTCTCACTCGTTATGAAGCTGATCATGGCGTTCGGCATCGCGTTTCAGTTGCCGGTGCTGCTGACGCTGTGCGCGAAAGTGGGTCTGGTGAGTTCCCGCGGACTGCGGAAGTATCGGCGCTACGCATATGTAGGTTGCTTTGTTGTGGCGGCTATCCTGACGCCACCCGACATCATAACGCAGACCGGGTTGGCGGTGCCGTTGATTGCGTTATACGAGATTTCGATTTTTTCTGCGCGGCTCGTTGAGGCGAAGCCGGTGGAAGTGTAAGGCAAGCAGTCCTTTTTTGAAAAAAAGGACCAAAAAACTTTTGCCTCCCCGCCTTTGCACCAGCCCAGTATCTCAGGAAACGCCGGAGCCGCGGCAACAGCGAGGGAGCAAGAGTTTTTTGCTTCTTTTTTTTCAAAAAAGAAGGCCTTGCTTCCTATGCACGATATCAAAACGATACGCAGCGAACCGGCAGCGTTCGACGCAGCCATGTCGCGGAGGCGCCTGCCGGACGCCTCTGGGCCGCTGCTCGCGCTGGATGCCGAGCGGCGTGCGGCCGCCACCGCGCAGCAGAAGGCGCAGTCCCGCCGCAACGTGCTGGCGCGCGAGATCGGGCAGGCCAAGCGGGTGGGTGCGGATACCGCGGCGCAGGAGGAAGAGGCCACAGCCCTGCGCGGCGACATGGAGCGGTTGGACAGGCGCAGCGCGGAGCTGGATGGCGAATTGCGCTTGGCGCTTGCCGCGTTGCCGAACGTGCTGGATGCCGACGTGCCGGACGGCGCCGACGAGGTGGATAACCGCGAGCTGAAACGCTGGGGCACGCCGCGTGCGTTCGACTTTCCGGCGCGGCAGCATTTCGAGCTGGGCGAAGCGCTGGGCCTGATGGATTTCGAGCGCGCGGCGAAGATCTCCGGCAGCCGGTTCACCATACTGCACGGCGCGCTGGCGCGGCTGGAGCGCGTGCTGGGGCAGTTCATGCTGGACCTGCACACGTCGCAGCATGGCTACACCGAGGTCAGCGTGCCGGCGCTGGTGAACGAGGCGGCGTTCTTCGGCACCAACCAGCTGCCGAAATTTGCCGAGGACTCGTTCCGCACCACGGACGGGCGCTGGCTGATACCCACGGCGGAGGTGCCTATCACCAACATGGTAGCCGGCGACATCCTGCCCGAAGCGGCGCTGCCGATACGCCGCACGGCGCTGACCGAGTGTTTCCGCAGCGAGGCCGGCTCGGCGGGGCGCGACACGCGCGGCATGCTGCGCCAGCACCAGTTTCGCAAGGTGGAGCTGGTCAGCATCGCGCACCCGGATCACAGCGACGCGGAACACGAGCGGATGACGTGCTGCGCGGAGGCGGTGCTGGAGGCGCTGGAGATACCGTATCGCCGCATGCTGCTCTGTGCCGGCGACACCGGGTTCGGGGCGGCGCGCACGCATGATTTGGAAGTGTGGCTGCCGGGGCAGGGGATGTGGCGCGAGATCAGCTCGTGCTCCAATACGCGGGCGTTCCAGGCGCGCCGCATGAACGCGCGTTTCCGGGCGGGGGACGGCAAAACGGTGGCGCACGTGCACACGCTTAACGGCTCCGGCGTGGCGGTAGGGCGGGCGCTGATTGCGGTGCTGGAAAACTATCAGCAGGCGGATGGCAGCGTGCGCGTGCCGGAGGTGCTCGTTCCGGTTATCGGTATGGAAACGATACGCCGTTAGAAGTGATTTCCGCTGATAGGCCGTTGTCGATACGGTTTAGTTGACGTTTAGGGGAGGGCTCGATGGCGCTTGGGCGATGCGAGGCGTGCAGCACCCGGCTGCGGCTCGGCTCGCGCACGTGCGCGCGTTGCGGCAGGAAAAAGCAGCGGGTGAAATACTTCTGGATCGGCGTGATTATCGTGGAATGCGCTGTGATCGGCCGGCACTTGGCATTGCCGAAGGACAGCATGGCGTATGTGGTGCCGGCACACGGAACCCATGCGCCGCTTGCCGGCATTTCGCCGGCAGGCTGGCTGTATTACCAGACAGTGGACGAGATGATCTACGACACCACGCGCCACGCGCGCGTGCTGAGCCGCAGCGATCCTGCTGCAGGAGACAAGCAGAACCACGGCAGCGTCGGCGTGCTGGAGTTGCGCGCAAGCCCTGCTTACGGACGCAGCGTGGTGATAACGCTCAGTCGCTTGGCGTCCGACGTGGTGGCGGAAACTTGCGAGTTGCGCGCTACGTTCGACTCAGAAGGGGTGACCGTCTTCCAGGCTCACGGCTCGGCCGACACCACGAACGCGACGCTGGTGATTGCCGATACCGGCGCGTTTACCAGCCGGCTGATGAGCGCGCATACGCTGGCGTTGGATGCGGTGCTGTCACCGAAGGCGGAACGTTTGGCTATGTTCGATGTGGGCGGGTTGAAG
>CAXTJZ010000022.1:0-5194 GCA_964244695.1 uncultured Acetobacteraceae bacterium | reverse complement strand
AAAAAAAGAAGCAAAAAACTTTTATCTCTCCGCATTTGCAACAGTCGGGCTTGTCTGGATAAAGTGAAGCAGCTGAGCCGCAGGTGGTAAAAGTTTTTTGCTTCTTTTTTTCAAAAAAGAAGGCCTTGCTTCCTTAAGCCGCCTTACCTCCGACACGTGCAATGATCCCCGTGGTAGACTGCCCCGCCACCAGCTCCGCCAGCACCACGCGCCCGCCATTGGCCACCACCACGTCGGCGCCCACTACCTGCGCCACGGTGTAGTCGGCACCTTTCACCAGCACGTCCGGCAGCAGGGTGGTGATCACCTCCAGCGGCGTGTCCTCGGCGAAGCCGACCACGCAATCGACGAAGCGTATGGCCGCCATCACCTGGGCGCGCTGGGCCAGGCTGTTGACCGGGCGGGTGGGGCCTTTCAGGCGCGCCACGCTCTCGTCGGTGTTCAGGGCGACTACCAGGCGGTCACAGGATTGGCGGGCGGCGGCGAGCAGGGCGACGTGGCCGGGGTGCAGGATGTCGAAGCAGCCGTTGGTGAAACCCACCCGCAGGCCCTGCTCGCGCCAGAGTTGGACCATGCCCAGGGCGGACTCCATGCTCTGCAGCCCCGGTGCCGGAGCGCCGGCCAGCTTGTCGGCCTGGGCGGACAGCTCGTGCATCACCTCGGCGATGTTGGCCGTCGCGGTGCCCAGCTTGCTGACGACGACACCGGCCGCCGCGTTGGCGATGTGCATGGCCTGCGCCAGCGTGCGGCCGCTGGCGCAGGCCAATGCCAGCGTGGCGATTACGGTGTCTCCGGCGCCGGAGACGTCGAACACCTCGCGCGCCCGGGCCGGCACGGTGGTGACCTCGCCGTTCTGTTCGACGAGCGTCATGCCGCGCTCGGAGCGGGTGACCAGGATGGCGTCCGCCGCGCAATCGTCCAGCAGGGCACGTGCGGCGGTGGCGATCTCGGCTTCCGTGCCGCACGGCCCGCGCGCGGCGGCGGCGAATTCCTTCAGGTTCGGCGTGATGCAGGTGGCGCCCCGGTAGCGGCTGAAATCGGCCGATTTGGGATCGACGAAAACCGGCACGCCGGCGCGCCTGGCCGCCGCTATGGCGTGCGCCACAACGGCCGGCTCCAGGGCGGACTTGCCGTAATCGGACAGGATCAGCGCGCCGGCGCCGGCCAGCCGTGCATCGACGGCCGCCATCAGGGCGGCGGCTTCTTCCTCGAACAGCCGCGCACCGCTCTCGTCATCGGCGCGCACCACCTGCTGGCGCCCGGCGATGAAGCGCGTCTTGCAGATGGTGGGCCGGCGGGCGCTGGCGACGAGCGCCGGCTCGATCCCGGACCGTGCTTCAAGGATGCGGCGCAGCTTGGCGCCAGCTTCATCCTCGCCGACGAGGCCGACCAGCACGGCGCGTGCGCCGAGGGATGCGATGTTGCAGGCCACGTTGCCGGCGCCGCCAGGCATCTCGCGGGTCTCGCGAAGGCGGATCACCGGGACCGGGGCTTCCGGGGAGATGCGTTCGATGTCGCCGTGCAGGAAGCGGTCCAGCATGACGTCGCCCAGGCAGAGCACTGTTAGGCCGGTGAAGTCCAATGAGGTCCCCTTAGAAAGCAAGCAAGCAGTTCTTTTTTGAAAAAAAGAACCAAAAAACTTTTATCACCGACGCCTGCCCCGAGAGCCGGGTGCCGCATGATAGATAGAGGCGGCGGAACAGCGTCAGGAGTAAAAGTTTTTCGCTTCCTTTTTTCAAAAAGGAAGGCCTGTCTTCCTTTCGATCTCAAAACCATAAATCGCGAGAGCGGCAGTGCAGCTTTTTGGCTCCGGTTTTCAAAAAAGACGCAAACCTTTGATACGCTCCGAAAAAACCGATTCATACGCATTGATTTTCAGCGCGGTAATTGCCAGAACGTCTTCGGGGTGGCGAGGGGCTGCATGACCAGACGGGTAGTCTTCGCCGGCGGAGTACAGGCGCGAGCACTGGCAAAGGCCTACCGTCTCGACATCGCCGGCGACAGTGACGAAGACGTGTTCTTCATCGGCACGGAGGCGCTGGTGCGCGAGGCCGCGCATCGCGTGATCGCGGCGGCCGACATCGTTGTGACCGATCTGACCCAGGCGGGCGAGACCGTCGGCGACCACCTGATCCCGGCAAGTGCCGAGCGGATTGCCGTGCCGGTGGTGCAGGCCGAGTTCCTCTGGCCATACGCGGGCGCACCGCATCCAAAGAATGCCGGCACGGACGCACTGCGCGAAGGGCCTTACCCCGCCGATTTCGGAGACAGCTTCCTCGACGCCATGATGCGCGAGGGCGTGGGCGCCGACGAGGCGATACGGCGCTATCTGGTGCTCGACATCGCGGCGGATGCCGGGCTGAACGGTCTGCTGGACGCTTCGCTGAACGCGCTGGCCACGCTGGACGCACGCTCCGGTTTCGACCTTGCCTCCTTTGTGGCTGCGGAGTTCCGCCAGCAGAACCTGTTCGCCACTACGGAGCGTCTGCGCCTGCCGCTGTTCCGCCACATCGCCGGCTGCGTGTTCAGCCGCATGGGCGTGGACCGCAAGCGCGCCGAAACGCTGATGGAGGCGCCCTTCACGCCTGGTGCGATGCCGATCCACCCCGGCGTACTGCGTCATTTCGGCATGGCCGCGCCGCTGCCGGACCACCGCTACCCGGTGCTGGACGAGGGGGCGTTCACTTTCGAGCAGTATTGCCGGCGCTACCTGCGCTACGAGTGGAACGAGAAGCTGCACGCCGCGATGAAGCTGGCCGAAAGCAATCCGGCGGAGGCAATTCCGCTGCTGCGTCGTGCGCTGGACATCTCGCCCGGTTCGCGCGCCGGGCAGGTTGCGCTGGAGGATGCCGAGCGGGCAGTGGCCGAAAAGGCGGGCGTGGCGCCGCTTTCGATACCTTCCACCACGCCCGCAAACGCGGCGGCGGCAGCGCCTGAAGGGCCGATCTACGCGCCGGTGGACGAACCTTTGCCGGACAACCAGGCCACCTCCGGCCTGATGCCTGGCAGCCTGCCGGTGCAGCCCGCGCGCCCCCGGCCGGCCGAGGCCGAACCGCCCGTCTTCGCGCCGACCAGCCTGGGCAAGCTGGCCTTCAACGGGCATGATCATCGGGGTGCTGACGGCTCCGCAGCTATTGGGGCGTCACAGGATGGCGTGTTCGATCCGGAGAACCCGGAATTCGTCATCGCCGGCGCCGAGGAAGAGGCGCCCGAGCAGCAGCCTTATGTGGAGCTGCCGCAGTTCAACCGTTTTGGCGAGCCTACGCCGGCGCCGACGCCTGTGCAGACGCCGACGAACCGCTACGTTCCCCTACCCCCGTCCTCGGAGCTCATCGAAGTGCTTCCCCGCATGCTGCCCAACACACGCGGCCTGGCCAACATCGTGGACGGGCCGTTCTCCGCGATGCCGGAGACCATGCCGCCGCCGCCGTTGCGCCCTGTGCTGCCGCCGGAGTTGCAGCCTGACGGGGAGCCCAAGGGATTGGTGGCGCGACTGTTCGGGCCAAAGTGAGGCAGGCAAGAGCGCAGTCCTTTTGAAACAGAGCACAAAAAACTTTCTACGTCCTGTCGATGACTAGCGGGGTGGATCCGCGACAGCGGAGTCGAAAGTTTTTTGCTTCTTTTTTTCAAAAAAGAAGGCCTTCCTTCCTTTCCCCGCACGGTGCTGCCCCAACCTACTCGGGAGCAGGGGTCTTTAAGTGCGGCAGTTCCCTGCCTTATACGTCAACCAATAAGCACACAGGGGAACGCGAGGCATGAGCGAGCGTGAGGCGATGGAGTTCGACGTGGTGATCGTAGGCGCTGGGCCTGCGGGCCTTGCGGCGGCGATTCGTCTGAAACAGCTCGCGCCCGATGCGGCGGTGTGCGTGGTGGAGAAGGCCGGCGAGGTTGGCGCGCACATCCTATCGGGCGCCGTCATCGAGCCGGGCGCCCTGGAGGAGTTGCTGCCCGACTGGCGCGAGCGCGGAGCGCCGTTGCACACCCAGGCCACCGAGGACCACTTTGTCTTCCTGACGGAGAAGCGCGCGTTCCGCTCGCCTATCAACCCGCCGCAGATGAACAACCACGGCAACTACATCGTCAGCCTGAGCGACGTGGTGCGATGGTTGGGTAAGCAGGCCGAAGAGCTGGGCGTGGAGATCTATCCCGGATTTTCGGCCGCCGAGTTGCTGATAGAGGACGGCCGGGTGGTGGGCGTGGCGACCGGCGACATGGGAGTCACCAAGGAGGGCGAGCCAGGGCCCAACCATGCCGTAGGCATGGAGTTGCGCGCCGCCTACACGCTGTTCGGCGAAGGGTGCCGCGGGTCGTTGTCCAAGCAGCTCATGGCGCAATTCAACCTGCGCGAGGGCGTGGATCCGCAGACCTACGGGCTGGGCATCAAGGAGTTGTGGGAGATCCCAAGGGAGAACCACAAGCCGGGGTTCATCCAGCACACGGTCGGCTGGCCGGCGGACAGCAGCACCTATGCCGGGTCATGGCTATATCATTTCGGCGATGGTTTGGTGTCGTTCGGTTACGTTGTGGGACTGGACTACAAGAACCCGTGGCTGTCGCCGTTCGACGAAATGCAGCGGCTGAAGACGCATCCCGCCATGCGCAAGCATTTCGAGGGCGGGCGTCGCATCAGCTACGGGGCGCGTGCGCTGTCCGAAGGCGGGTTCCAGTCGATACCGAAGCTGACGTTTCCGGGCGGGGCGCTGATCGGCGACTCGGCGGGGTTCCTGAACCTACCGAAGATAAAGGGCACGCATTGCGCGATGAAATCCGGCATGCTGGCGGCCGAAGCGGCTGCCGACGCGCTTGCCGCCGATCGCACATCGGAACTCACCGCTTACACCGACAAGTTTAAGGCGAGCTGGCTGTATCCGGAGCTGAAGCGCGAACGCAACCTGCGGCCGGCTTTTGCCAAGTTCGGGTTGTACGGTTTCATGGCGTATTCCGGGCTGGATACATTCCTGTTCCGCGGTCATGCGCCCTGGACGTTCCATCACAAGCATGCCGACCATGACGGCCTGGCTCGCGCCACGGACGCAAACAAGATCGTCTATCCGAAGCCGGATGGCGTGCTGACGTTTGACCGTCTGTCCAGCGTGTTCATCAGCAACACGAACCACGAGGAGAACCAGCCGGTTCACCTGAAGATGCGCGATCCAGGGCGCTGGCTCGGTGTGAACTGGGAGGAGTACCGCAG
>CAXTJZ010000021.1:0-27347 GCA_964244695.1 uncultured Acetobacteraceae bacterium | reverse complement strand
GCTTGGCGGTCTGCGCGGCGATGCGGCCGAAATCGATCGGCGGCAGCGGGTCCACGATGAACTGGCCGAGGTCCAGGTCCGGGCGGAACTTCTTGGCGATGTGGACGGGGATCTGGGTCTCCTCGTTCTCCACCGTCTCCACCAGCTCGGTCCAGCGCGACAGGCGCACGTCACCGGTGCGGCGGTCGATCGTGGCGCGTATATCCTTCTCGTGGCCGTATTTGGCGCGGCCGGCCTTCTGGATCGCCTGCTCCATGGCTTCGAGCACTTCCTCGCGGTCGATCGACTTCTCGCGGGCGACCGCGTCGGCAACGAGGAGGAGTTCTGGGCGGGCGACAGCGGTGTCCATAAGTCAGGTTCCAGTCGTCAGGAGACAGGTTTTGAAGGGGCGGAGGCGGCGATCAGTTCGTCGGTGAGGACCAGGCGGGCTTTCCTTACGTCGCCCAAGGGAAGCGCGATCTCGGTGCCGTCCTCCAGGCGGAGACGGCCGTGGGTGTCGTCCGCGCCCAGCACGATGCCGGCGAAGCGTTTGCGGCCGGCGACGGGCATGTGCGTCTCGGCCTTGACCAAATGGCCGGAGAAGCGGTTCCAGTCCTTGGCGCGGGTCAGCGGGCGGTCGATGCCGGCGGAGCTGACTTCCAGCGTCCATTCGCCGGGGATCGGGTCGTCCACGTCCAGCACGGCGCCCACGGCGTGGCTGATCTCCTCGCAGTCCTCCACGCGTATCAGGGCACCGTCCGCACGGTCCGCCATGATCTGCACGGTGGGCTTCTCGCGGCCGAGGACGGCCACGCGCACCAGCTCGAACCCCATGCTCTCGAGCGTGGGCCCGATGCTGGCGGCGATGCGGCCTTCGAGGCCGGTATGGTTAAGGAGTGCGTCCTGTGCGTCCAAAACAAAAAAGGCGGCCCGTGAGGGCCACCCCCCGAGAGTGGAAGATGTAGTGTGTGGGGGATTGATAGCGGGAAGTCGGAAGAAAGCAAGCAAGGCCTTCTTTTTTGAAAAAAAGAAGCAAAAAACTTTTGCTCCTGGCGCCTGCATGGGGGTGCGCGCTGGTTCTGCGGGTGCGAGTGCTGGCAGCACCTGGGCGGGCCTCGGTGCAGGCGGGGTAGTAAAAGTTTTTTGGTCCTTTTTTTCAAAAAAGGACTGCTTCCCTCGCTTGCCTGCCCTTAGCCTTCGGGCATGCAAGCTATTCTAGGTTTGATAATTCTGGCAGGCGCCGCCTGGGCGATGAGCGAGCAGCGGCGGGCGATTCCATGGCGTGTTGTAGTCGGCGGGTTTGGATTGCAGGCCGGCCTGGCGCTGGTTCTGCTGCATCTGGCCGTGGCGCGGCGGGTTGTTCTGCTGCTGAGCCGGGTGGTGGATGCGCTGCAGGACGCGACCGACCAGGGGGCGAGTTTCGTGTTCGGATATCTGGGCGGCGGGCCGTTGCCGTTTGCCGAGCTGCATCCTGGGGCGAGTTTCGTGCTGGCGTTCAAGATATTGCCGCTGGTTCTGGTGATCAGCGCGTTGAGTTCGCTGCTGCTGTATTTGGGTGTGTTGCAGGTTGTGACTGGGGCGTTTGCCTTGCTGCTGCAGCGCACGCTGGGGGTTGGCGGGGCGTTGGCGCTGGGGGCGGGCACGCATATTTTTCTCGGCATGATCGAGGCGCCGTTGCTGATACGGCCGTATCTGGCGGGGATGTCACGCGGGGAGCTGTTTGCGCTGATGAGCTGCGGGATGGCGGGCGTGGCGGGGACGGTGATGGTGATCTATGCGGCGATCCTGACGCCGGTGCTGCCGGATGCATTGGGGGCGATATTGGTGGCGTCCGTGGTGAGCACGCCGGCGGCGCTGGCGGTGGCGGGGTTGATGATTCCGTTCGTGCCGTCTGTCGATGCGCCGGCTACGCTGGCGCAGGCGCGGCCGGCTGGCGTGCTGGATGCGATCACGCGGGGTACGGCGGAAGGGGTGGGGCCGCTGGTGGGGATCGCGACGACGCTGCTGGTGACGATCGCCCTGGTGGCGCTGGTGAATGCAACGTTGGCATTGCTGCCGCATGGACCAGGGGCGGCTTGGAGCCTGCAGGGGCTGGCGGGGGTGCTGTTCATGCCGGTGGCCTGGCTGATCGGGGTGCCCTGGCATGAGGCGGGGGTGGCGGGGACGCTGCTGGGGACGAAGACGGTGCTGAACGAGCTGGTGGCTTATGTGGGTTTAGCGGGGCAGCCGGCTTCGGCTTTGTCGGTGGGTTCGCGGCGGATCCTGGTGTTTGCGCTGTGCGGATTTGCCAATTTCGGCAGTGCGGGGATCATGGCGGGCGGGATCGGGGCGATGTTGCCGGAGCGGCGGGCGGAGGTGGCGGCTTTGAGCCTGCGGTCCATCGTTTCGGGAACGATCGCCACTTGCATGAGCGGGGCTTGGGCGGGGTTGCTGGGATAGGGGCTCGCGCCCGCCCTGCTGCCTTCAGGCGTGCCAGTATTCGTTGTCTATCGCCAACAGGTCATCGATCGCCTTTTGCTGGCGGTCCAGCATCGGCCGCACGGTGTTTATCGGATCGGCACTCGGCGGGGGGGTGGTCTTTGCCGCGTCCAGGATGGCTTGCCTGGCAGTCTCGAGGGTGCGCCACATCTCTTGCGACTTGGTCTGATACTCGTCGAAGGTCATGCTACGTCTCCATGCTCAGGCCTAGCATAGTCACTGGGTTGCCCAAGGTTGCCTTGGGTGCCGAACGCGCGCCTGCCTTCCTGCGTTAGGATGAAGATGGCCGATGGCTCGATAAAGGGCGCCGCCGCTTTCCGCGCACTTCCCTCCGTGCAGCGGCTGCTGGAACATCCCGAGGCGAGCGCCGGCCTTGCGGACGCGCTGCGTGCGCAGCTGGCGCGTCTGCGGGCGGAGATCGCGGCGGGGCGACAAGATAGCGTGCCGGAGGACGGCGCGATCGTGGCGGCGGCAAGGGCGGCCGACGCGCCGGCGCTGCGCCGGGTGATCAACGCCACCGGCATCGTGGTGCACACCAATCTGGGCCGGGCGCCGCTGGCGGCGGAAGCCTTAGACGCGGCGCTGGAGGCGGGGCGCGGCGCCTGCAACCTGGAATACGATCTGGCGACCGGCCGGCGCGGGCATCGCGGCGAAAGCGTGGAGGCGCTGCTGTGCCGGCTGACGGGGGCCGAGGCGGCGCTGGCGGTGAACAACAACGCGGCCGCCATGCTGTTGGCGTTGACGGCGCTGGCCGGGCCGGAGACGGAGGTTCCCGCGCCTGAGGTCATCGTCTCGCGCGGCGAGCTGGTGGAGATCGGCGGCGGTTTCCGCATTCCGGACATCATCGCCGGCGGCGGGGCGCGGCTGGTGGAGGTGGGCACCACCAACAAGACGCGTCTGGCGGATTACGCGGCGGCGGTGACCCCGCGCACCCGGCTGCTGCTGAAGGTGCACCAGAGCAATTTCCGCATGGTCGGCTTCACCGCGGAGGCCTCGCTGACCGAGCTGGCCGGCCTGGCGCGGGCACGTGGGCTGCTGCTGCTGGATGATCTGGGCAGCGGCACGCTGGCGAAGCTGCCGGGCGGGATGGCCCAATTGGAGCCGACAGTGCGCGAGAGCCTGGCGGCGGGGACGGACCTGGTGGCGTTCAGCGGCGACAAGCTGCTGGGCGGCCCACAGGCGGGGCTGCTCGCCGGGCGCGCGGCGGTGGTAGGCAGGCTGCGCCGGCATCCGCTGATGCGCGCGCTGCGGCTGGACAAGATGACCCTGGCCGCGCTGGAAGCCACGCTGCGCCTGCACACCGATCCGGCGCGCGCGGCGGCCGAGATACCGGTGTTGCGTATGCTGGGGCAGGGTTCGGCGGCGTTGCACGCCCGAGCGGAGGCGTTGTGCGCGTTATTGGAGGGCGTGTGCGCAAAGGAGATCGTGGCGTCGGTGGGCCATGCAGGGGGTGGCGCGTTGCCGGGGCAGGATATTGCCAGCGTGGCGGTCGGGCTAGCTGTGCCGGGGCGTTCGCCGGATGCGCTGGCCGCGTGCCTGCGGGCGCAGCGCCCGGCGGTGGCGGGGCGTATCCATGAGGGGCGGTTTCTGTTGGATATGCTTACGGTTTCGGATAGCGAGGTTGGCGAGTTGGCAGGCGCGATAAGGCAAGGCCTTCTTTTTTGAAAAAAAGAAGCAAAAAACTTTTGCTCCCCCGCTGCTGCAAACGTGCGTGTTTGCAGAACCAAAGCGCGCGTGGATGCAGGCGGGGAGATAAAAGTTTTTTGGTTCTTTTTTTCAAAAAAGAACTGCTTCCTTCCTTCCTCCGATGACGCGCCTGGTCCTAGGCGTCATAGGCCACGTAGATCACGGCAAGACCGCGCTGGTGCGTGCGTTGACCGGCATGGAAACCGACCGCCTGGCCGAGGAGCAGGCGCGCGGCATCTCGATCGCGCTGGGTTTCGCGCATCTGCGCATCGGCGACGACGAGGTGGATTTCATCGACATGCCCGGCCATGAGCGCTTCGTGCGCACCATGGTCAGCGGTGCGACGGGCATCGATGCGGTGCTGCTGGTGGCTGACGCCAGGGAAGGCGTGATGCCGCAGACGCGCGAGCACGTCGACATCGCGTCGCTGCTGGGGGTGCAGCGCGCGGTAATTGCGGTTACGCGTATCGACCAGGCGGAGGGCGCTCAGGTGGCGGAGACGGCGCGCGCGGTGGCGGCGCTGGCGGCAGGCGCCGGGTTGCGGGCGGGGGCGCCGGTTGCGTGCTCGGCGGTGACTGGGGAGGGCTTGGCCGATGTGTTGGCGGCCATCACGGCGGAGCTGGCCCACGCGCAGGTGCGGGCGGATGAGGGCGCGCCTTGGCTGCCGGTGGACCGCGCGTTCTCGATGTCGGGGCATGGCACGGTGGTGACCGGCACGCTGCGCGGCGGCGTGCTGGCGTCAGGCGACACGGTGGAGATCGTGCCGGCCGGCACGCCGGCGCGCATACGCGCGTTGCAGGTGCACGGGCGGCGGGTGGCCGCGGCGTATCCCGGGTGCCGGGTGGCGGTGAATTTGCGCGGGATCGAGCCTTCCGAGGTGGCGCGTGGCGCCGCCCTGGCTGCGCCCGGGCTGCTGGGGCCGAGTGCGTGGCTGTCCGTGCAAGTGCGAGCCGTGGCGGACGCGCCGGCGCTGCCCAACTCGGCCCGCCTGCGGTTGCTGTTCGGCACGGAGGAAGTGGGCGTCCGGCTGCGATTGCTGGACCGCGACGTGCTGGAGGCGGGGGATGCGGCGTTTGCGCAACTGCGCTGCGAGGCGCCGGTCAGCGTGCCGGCGCGCGCCTGTCTCGTGCTGCGCACGGCGTCTCCGCTGCGCACGGTGGCGGGCGGCGCGGTGCTGGACCCGCAGGCGAGCCGGGCGCGTCGTCACGCGACCGGTGTTCTGGCGCGGCTGGACGGGCTGGCCGGCGCGGCGCCTCCGCGCATCGTGATGGGCGAGCTGACGCAGGCGGGTGTGGTGGGGGCCTCGCTGCCGCGGCTGGCCAGGCTGGCCGGCCTGGGGACAGCGCAGACCGCCGCGGCGCTGGCGGATGCGGGCGCGCTTCTGACCAGGACGGGCGAGGCGATCAGCCGGGACGCTTTGGCGGTCTTGCTGGCCCAGCTTGCGCGCGCCCTCGCCGGCCACCCGGACGGCCTTGCGCGCACCGCCCTGGCCGGCCTGGTGCCGGGCACGCCGGCCGCGTTGCTGGACGAGGCCGCAAACCGGCTGCTCGCCGCGGGCACGCTGGCGCGCGACGGCGCCCTGCTGCGCGTGCCCCGCCCGGACCAGGATGCCAGCCGCGCGCGCGGTCTGGCAGCCCAGGCCGCGCGGCTGGAGGCCACCTTGCGCGCGGCTGGTCTGACGCCGCCGGACGCGGCGAGCCTGGCGCCGGATCTGGCGACACGGCGCCTGCTGGACCAGCTGGTGCGCGCCGGCATCGTGATACGCGCGCCGGATAGGGTGCAGAAGCGCGAGATACTGTTTCACCGTGATGCGATCGATCAGGCGCGCCGCGCCCTGGCGCCGCTGCTGACCGGGGACGGGCTGCTGGTGGCCGATGTGGGCGCCGCGCTGGGCATCTCACGCAAGTTCAGCGTGCCGCTGCTGGAGCACCTCGACAGCGTGCAGTTCACCCGGCGTGTGGCGGAGCGGCGCGTGCTGGCGGGGGCGCGCTAGGCGGCGTATGCGTGGGTGCGGAGGCGATTGGGGTCTGGTGGCCTCCCTGGTCTTCAAAACCAGTGGCCCGCCTAAAGCGGGCGGTGGGTTCGATTCCCATCCGCCTCCGCCGTAGTAAGCAAGCAAGCAAGCAAGCAAGGCCTTCTTTTTTGAAAAAAAGAAGCAAAAAACTTTTGCTACTGGCGCCTGCATGGGCGTGCGTGCCGGTTTTGCCGGCACGTTTGCTTGCAGGGCCTGAACGGGCCTTGATGCAGAGGGGGAAGTAAAAGTTTTTTGGTCCTTTTTCTCAGGAAAAAGGACTGCTTGCTTTCTAGTCTTCGCGTTTACGGAATATTGATGTTCAAGCCTATGCCTGGCGAGTACACAACCGGCGGCGGAGCATAATAGGGCCGGCTGTAGACGACGGGCGGCGGCGCATAGTAGCCGCCGCCGTAACCATATCCATGATGCCAATCGTGATGATAATGGTCGAAGTGACGGCCGTGATCGTCAGAGTGATGGTCTCGGTCGTCATGGCGCGGCTCGGCGGACGCGGGTGCCATCGCGGCGAACAAGCAGACGGCCGAGATGGCGGCGAGCGCGGGCAGGCTCGCCTTCAGGGGCTTCAGCATGATGCATCTCCTCGATTAGTCGCAGTTAGCCCTGCCTGTTCTGCTCGGCGCCCTGCGAGTCACGGTGCGCGTGAGCAAACACTTGGTCGGCCAGTTTCTTCTGCTGGGCGGGCATGGCTTTGTAGAGGGTCTCGAACACGCTGGTGAGCTTCTTCAGGTGATCGACGTGCGCTTGCGCGAACGCGCTGTAAGTCTGCAGGTCTTCCACCGCGGTCATGCTTGTGGATGTGCTCTGTTTTTCGCTGGCGAGTTGTTCCATAGCGTGGGCATTGTCACGCATGGTCTCTGCCACGGCCTTCCAGTCGGACTCCTCGGCTGAGGTGATCTTGAGCTGCTCGTGCAGCGTGGCGATGCGCTGGTCGATGGTGTCGGCCGCCGTCCCGGCCTGCGATCCGTGCGGGGCCATGGAGCTGCCGCCTGTCGTCGAAGGATCACCGGCCGGCTGTGCGCTGGCCGCGAACACCGGGGCCGCTGCGAGCAAGGCGGAGAACAAGGCGGCGCGTGCTGGCTGGATGAACGATTTGCGGCCGTGCCGTGCCTGATCGGGATTGCGCATTTGGGCTCCTCTGGGGTTTGCGGCGTATTGGGGAATGCGGCCGCTTCGTGGTGCCTTTGGATACGTCAGGCTGGGGGCCGAGTTTCGGCGACGACGTGTCGGCCGGGTTAAAGGCAAGAGAGGCCTTCTTCGAGAACAGAGGCAAGAAGTTCTGCCGAGCGCTGTCGCGGAAGCCGAGGCGTGCGGATCAACGACACGCACGCGAACAGACAAAAGTTTTTGGTTCTTTTTTTCAAAAAAGAACTGCTTGCTTCCTGAACCAGATCCAACCGGCAATTTCGGAATTTTAAGGAAAATACCTGCTTGCTTTGTCTCTCCTGGCCAACAGGGGTTGACTCCGCAACAACAGCTTGGCGCAATACTCCGTATATTACTTCGGAGACCGTCGTGCGGCCAAGAACAGGAACCTACCATCGTGTGATCGCTGCCGCCGCACTCGCCTTCTGCGCCACGGCAAGGATGGCATCGGCCGAGGCGCCGCCTCTCGTGTCGCAGGCGGTCGACGAGCTGCAGACCAGCGTCATGCCCGGCAACGTCCGTCCGGAGGCCAAGCTCGCCAACGACCGCGGGCCGGTGGCCGACGACCTTCGCCTCGAGCACATGCAGCTTCTGCTGGCGCGTCCTGCCGAGACCGAGGCGTCGCTGGTCAAGCTGACCGACGCCCTGCAGAACCCTGCCTCGCCGCGTTATCACCAGTGGCTGACGGCCGAACAGTTCGGCGCCGAGTACGGCCCGGCGCTGCATGACGTGCAGGCGGTCGTAGGCTGGCTGCAGGGGCACGGGTTCAGCGTAAACACGGTGCAGCCCGGGCGGATGATGATCGACTTCTCGGGCACGGCCGCGATGGTGCGGCAGGCCTTCCACACGGAAATACACAACCTCGACGTGGGCGGCGTGCACCACATCGCGAACATGACCGACCCGCACGTGCCGGCGGCGCTTGCGGGCGTGGTGCGCGGCGTGGTCTCGCTGCACGATTTCCGGCCGCACACCAACTTCAAGGCGCGGCCGGGCTACACCTTCGCCAGCAGCGGCAACACGTATTACGCCGTGGTGCCGGCCGACCTCGCCACCATCTACAACTTCAAGCCGCTGTTCAGCGCGGGCGTGTCCGGCCAGGGCCAGACGATCGTGGTGATCGAGGACACCAACGTGTTCGCCACCGCCGACTGGACCAAGTTCCGCTCGACGTTCGGGCTGTCCGGCTATACGTCAGGCAGCTTCACCCAGACCCACCCCGCGCCGGCCAAGGGTGTGACCAACTGCCTGAACCCGGGCGCGGTTCCTGGCAACGAGGCCGAGGCGACGCTGGATGCGGAGTGGGCCAGCGCGGGCGCGCCGAGTGCGGCGATACAGCTTGCCTCCTGTGCGGACACCGAGACCACGTTCGGCGGCCTGATCGCGCTGCAGAACCTGATCAACAGCGCAGCGCCGCCCGCAATCGTCAGCATAAGCTACGGCGAATGCGAGGCGGAGAACGGCGCCGCCGCGAACGCCGCCTACAACAGCACGTATCAGCAGGCGGTCACCGCGGGTATCTCGGTGTTCGTCTCCTCCGGCGACGAGGGGGCGGCAAGCTGCGACGCGGACCAGGCCAAGGCGACACACGGCATCAGCGTCAGCGGGTTCACTTCGACGCCTTACAACGTGTCTGTCGGCGGCACGGATTTCGGCGACACCTATGCCGGAAAGAACAGCACGTACTGGACGGCGGCCAACACCGCCGTGGACGGCTCGGCGAAATCCTACATCCCCGAGATCCCGTGGAATGATTCCTGCGCCAGCTCGCTGCTCGCCACCGCCGCCGGCTACAGCACAACCTATGGCACGAGCGGGTTCTGCAACAGTTCTACCGGCGAGGCTGATTTCCTGACCACGGCCAGCGGCAGCGGCGGCCCGAGCGGTTGCGCCACCGGCACGCCCTCTACGAGCGGCGTGGTCAGCGGCACGTGCAAGGGTTATGCAAAACCATCCTGGCAAAGCAGCACGTATGGCAATCCGGCCGACAGCAAGCGCGACATCCCGGACGTCTCGTTGTTTGCCGCCAACGGGGTCTGGGCCCATTACTACATCTACTGCGATAGCGACGTGGCCGACAGCGAGACCTGTTCAGGCGCGCCCAGCGCGTGGTCCGGCGCGGGCGGCACGTCGTTCGCCTCTCCCATCATGGCCTCGATACAGGCGCTGGTGAACCAGAAGCAAGGCGCCAGGCAAGGTAACCCGAACCCGACGCTCTACGCGCTGGCCAAGAGCGAGTACGGCACGGCCGGCAACACCTCCTGCCTTTCGGGGAAAGGCTACGCTGCAGGCGCCTCCTGCATCTTCTATGACGTGGACCAGGGCGACATGGACGTGAACTGCACCGGCACGCATGATTGCTACCTGCCAAGCGGGACGAACGGCGTGCTCTCTACTGTCAGCACGCGTTACGCCAAGGCCTATGTCGTCCATAAGGGCTGGGATTTCGCCACCGGCATCGGTACCGTGAATGCGGCGAACCTGGTGGATAACTGGTAGCGAGCGAAGCAGGCAGTCCTCTTGCGCGCGAGAGGGCTGCCTGCTTGCCGTCAGCTGCAGTCGGACACTTTGTCCAGATCTACCAATATGTCGCCCAGGAAGTCCGCGTCGAACGCGAAGCGGACCGGCACCGCGGGCCCGCCAGGTGCCACGGCCGCCAGCCACGCCTTGCTGAAATGCGGGCGTGCCTGACGCGCTTCCGACTGGTCCTTCAAGAAGCCCGCCAGCATCTGCGACTCCGTGTCGCACCGCAGAGCCTCCCCGGAGAACACTGAGCGTCCGCTGTGGGCCAGCACTTCGCGGCCGGCGGTGTGCGTGGTCAGGCGGCGTAGCTGCCGCCCGTCGAACACCAGCACCGAACCCTGGCAGGCATGCGTCTGTGTCACCACCAGCGTCTCCAGCGCGATCGCCGTCATCCCGTCCAGGGCGCCTGCCAGGCCGGATTGCGGCACGGGCTGGCGGTATTTCTCGGCGGGCGGGGCGATCTTCTGCACCACGGGGGCGCCGGCCGGGTAAGCGATCGCCAGGTCATACGCCTCGCCGGAGATGCGGCCGTGCTCGGTGTAGCCGTGCGGCACGAGGGTGTTGCCCGCGACCGCACCTTGCGCGCGGCCTTCCACCCGGCCGTGCACCAGGAAGTCCGCAAGCCCGACCGTGTGCGCGTCGAGCGCTGCGTCGTAGGAGGTGGCGTCCAGGCGCAGGCAGTAATCCACGTCGAAGAACGCGATGCCGCGCAGGCGGGCGGTGTAGTGGAGCAGGGTGGCTGCGTGGGCGGGGACGATCAGGCAGAGCAGGATTAGCGCTGGACGCATTGGGAGATCCTAAGGGAGGAAGTAAGGCCTTCTTTTTTGAAAAAAAGAAGCAAAAAACTTTTGCTCCCCGCCTGCACGACGGTGCGGTGTGGTTCTTGAAGATCACGCCTTTGCAGAGCGTACAGGCACCTCACTGCAGGCGGAGGAGCAAAAGTTTTTTGCTTCCTTTTTTCAAAAAAGAAGGCCTTGCCTGCTCACTTGGAAAACCCGCGCAACTGCCGCTCAGGCATGAACAGCAGGATCACGAACGCACACCCCGTGACCACCGCCGCCGAGGCGAACGTCCAGGCCAGCGCGTGCCCATACGCCTCCACCAGCCGCGCCCGGTCCGCCGCCGGCAGCGCGCGCAAATACTCCAGCCCCTTGGCCAGCGGCGAACCGCCCGGCAGCCAGGCGTGCAGCGTGGTGGCCAGGATGGTGCCTGACATGGCCACGCCGAACGCGCCTCCCAGCGAGCGGAAGAACGCCATCGTCGCGGTGGCCACGCCCATGTCCGCCGGGGTGGTGGCACTTTGCACCGCGGTGGTGATGTTCGGCATCACCAGGCCGAGGGCGAGGCCGAGGACGGCGAGCAGGACGTCGAACCCGTTGGCGGAGACGCCTTCCAGCATGGCGATGGTGAGGCCTGCATAGGCCAGCGTGCCGAGGGCGAGGCCGCTGACCGGGAAGCGCTTCAGCTTGCCGGTGCGGGTGACCAGCCGGCCGCCGAGGACCGAGCTGATGATCAGCCCACCCATCAGCGGCGCCATGCGCAGCCCGGCTTCCGTGGCCGAGGTGGAGAACACGAGCTGGAAGAACAGCGGCACGAAGACCAGGCTGCCGAACAGCGCTGCCGTCACCAGGGTGATGGAGGCGACGCCGGTCAGGTACACGCGGTCGGCGAACAGGCGCGCGGGCAAAGCGGGCTCGACGGCGCGGCGTTCCACGGGGATCAGCAGCGCCAGCAGCGTCAGCGTCAGCGCGCCCAGGCCGGCGATCTGCGGCGAGGCCCAGGGGTAGGCGGTGCCGCCCCAGCTCAGCAGCAGCAGGCCGGCGCAGGTGGCGGCGATCAGCAGACCGAAGCCCAGGAAATCCACGCTGCGCGAGCGTGTGGGTTGGCGGCGCGGCAGGCTGATGGCCAGGATGGTGACGGCGGCGGCACCTACCGGCAGGTTGAGGTAGAAGATCCATGGCCAGGAGGCGGCGTCCGTGATGACGCCGCCCAGCAGCGGGCCGGCCACGCTGCACAGGGCGAACACGCCGGCGATCATCCCCTGGTAGCGCCCGCGCTCCCGTGGGGAGACCAGGTCCGCGATCGAGGTCTGCGTCAGGGTGATCAGGCCGCCGGCGCCCACGCCCTGCAGCGCGCGGGCGCCGATCAGCATGGGCATGCTGTGCGCGGCGCCGCAGAGCAGGGAGCCGGCGAGGAAGATGCCGATCGAGGTGAAGAACGCCGCCCGCCTGCCGAACTGGTCCGACAGCTTGCCGTAAAGTGGCGTGCTGGCGGTGGACGCGACCGCAAAGGCGGTGACCACCCAGGAGAGGTGGGCCAGGCCGCCGAGGTCGCTGACGATCTGCGGCAGCGCTGGGCCCACGATGTTGCCGTCCAGCGAGGCGAGGGCGAGCACCATCATGAGCCCCGCCATCGCCCGGCGTACCTGGCCGGGGCTCGCTTGCGTGGTTGTCTCGGCCTGTTTGCCCGTTTGGCTGGTGATCGTCTGGCTGTTACCCGTTTGGCTGGCGCTCATGCGACGCCGTGCGCCTTGAACCAGGCCAGCGCGTCCGTCCAGCCCTGCTCGGCCGCCTGCTTGTTGTAAGTGGCGCGGTAGTCGGCGTGGAAGCCGTGGCCGGCGTCGGGGAAGACCTTGATCTCCACGATGTGCCCGGCGTCGCGTGCCGTCTGCGCGGCGGCCTGCACGTCGGCCTGGTGGATGCTGTCGTCCTTGCCGCCATACAGGCCGAGCAGCGGGCAGCGCAGGCCGGCCGCAAGGTCCGTGGGCGTGCGCGGCTGGATCGGCGAGGTGGCGCCCTTGACCGGGCCGTACCAGGCGACGGCCGCCTTGAGGTGCGGATTGTGCTCGGCGTATAGCCAGGTGTCGCGCCCGCCGCGGCAGAAGCCGGTGACGCCCAGGCGGTTGGCGTCACCGTGGTTGGCTTCCGCCCAGGCGGCGGTGCTGTCCAGGTCGCTGAGCATGACGCCGTCCGGCGCCTTGGAGATCACCTTTGCCACGATCTCGTGCGGGTCGGTCATCTTCGAGAGGTCCGCGATGCGGGCGTAGAGCTCGGGGGCGACGGCGAGGTAGCCCAGCTTGGCGAAGCGGCGGCAGACGTCCTTGATGTATTCGTGCACGCCGAAGATCTCCTCGATCACCAGGATGATCGGGAAGGGGCCGGCGCCTTGCGGGCGGGCGTAGTAGGCGGGGATGGGGCCGTTGGGGGTGGTGATCTGGGCCTCGTCCGCGTCCAGGCCGGTGGCGTCCGTGTGGATCGGGGCTTCCTGCGCGCGTGCGACGGCGAGGGTAAAGCCGGTCATCAGCGTGGTCATCAGCAGGGTGCGGCGGTCGACAGGCATGCGGGCGTCCTTCTTAGGAGGTGAGCAGGTAGTCTTTTTCGGGTCTGTGAACAATCGACGCCAGTTCACGATCGCTGCCGCGAGAAAGACAGGGCTGTGCAGCTTTGGTCGGTTCTTGCTTGGTTGGTTCATTCGCCTGAACGGCTTCTGTTTGCGGAAGCAAGTTCTCGCTCAGGCGGCGCCATTGAAAGGTGTCGGGGTTAGACCCCCAACCAAAGGTCGGGAACCGTCAGCCGCCCGCAAGGGCCAGATCGACGGCGGCCTCGGCGGGGAGGGCCGTCGTGTCGAACAGCGGCACTGCGCTGTCCTCGGGCCGCATGAGTAGCATGATCTCGGTGCATCCCAGGACAACAGCTGCTGCTCCGCGTTCCACCAGGCGGGCGATCACCTCACGGTAGGCTTGGCGCGAGGATGGTTCCGCCCGGCCTTGGACCAGCTCCTCGTAGATCACGCGATGCACCAAGGCGCGGTCGTCCTCGCCAGGCACGAGCACGTCCAGCCCGTGCCGCTCCGCGAGCCGTCCCTTGTAGAAGGCCTGCTCCATGGTGAAGGCCGTCCCGAGAAGGCCGACCTTGCGCAGCCCGGCGCCCCTGATCCGCGCGGCGGTCGGGTCGGCGATATGCAGCAGCGGCAGCCCTATGGCCGACTGAACCTGGCCGGCCATAAGGTGCATCGTGTTGGTGCAGATCACCACGAAATCGGCGCCGCCCCGTTCCAGCCGTTGCGCGGCGTCGATCATTGCGGCCGCGGCATCGTCCCAGCGGCCGGCATGTTGGAGCGTTTCGATCTCGCCGAAATCGAAGGACCACATCAGGCATCGGGCCGAGCGCAAGCCGCCCAGGCGAGCCCTGACGGTCTGGTTGATTATCCGGTAGTACTCGGCCGAGCTTTCCCAGCTCATCCCGCCGATCAAGCCGATGACCTTCTGCGACACATCATTCTCCAAAGCACTGCCCGGCCCGGGGCGCACACCTACGTGCGTTCACGCTGCACAGCGCAACGGGCCGGCGGATTTTGCAGACGTGTACCCGGACGGCACGTGTCTGCGAAGGCATCGCCTGCGTCGTGGTCGGGCATGGCGCATTTTGCGAGCCGGGGATGTTCTGGCCTCACGGGAGCGGGCTTTAAGAACCGTCCGCCTGCCAGCACGGGAACTCGCCGGCCTCGGTGCAAGTCATGGCCCGGATGACGGCCTCGTTGTCGAACCGCGGCAGCTGCTGCAACCGGGCCAGCGCCGCGTCGAAGCCCGGCGCCTCCTGCGGGATCACCAATCGCGCATCGCCCGCCGCTTCGAACACCCAGAATACGTCCGGAACGAACGGCCCCGCCGCGGTCGTCACGATCCGGACCGAGGCGAGTGCGTCCAGATCGATCAGTGTGCCGCGATAGGACAACGCCTGCGCGTCCACCCGGACGGAACGTCGGCCCTGCGTGGCCCGGCTGACCAGCCGGAGACACCAATAGACCAGCCAAGCCAGAAGCCTAAACGCGGCGAAAGGAACAACCAGAGCCAAAACGATATCGAGCACGTCGTCAAAGGTCATGCTGCCATGCCTTTATGCACCCTTGGCTTGACGCCCGGTTTGGCACCGGGGCGCGCCGGGCCAAGTGTGCGACGCGTCGCGCCGCTGAGCGGTCGCGCGTGCCAATTCTTATACCCGGCCAGGATACTTTCGCAACGCGGGCAGGCTACGGACATATCGTGACACACACCCCGAACCGAACTCCGTCCCGTGCCGCGCGCGTGCTGGCAACCGCCGGTTGCTGCCTGTTGGCGGGGCTGACAACCACCGTCCGGTCGCAGGCCTGCGCCTTGCCGGGAGACGCCGTAACCGTGCAGGCCGGCAAGGTGGCCTTGGGGAGCCGGGTGTTCACGGTCGCTACACAGCGTCTGGCGGACCTGGATGACGCAAGATCACGCCTCGTCGTGCTCGATGCGCGCTGCCGGGTCGCGTGGTCCGCCATCGCCGACGGCGCCCTGTCGCATTTCGACACGCGCCGCCTCGGCGGCACGCGTCTGCTGCAGTTTGTCACGCTGCAGGTGGCTGGCGACGGCACCGGCTACGTGCACCACCTGCTGTTGCTGCGCGGCGGCCGGCTCGCGTTGCTGCTGCCGCCAGTGAGGCACACCGGGAAGGACGGCTTCTACCTTGGCCCGCTGCATCACGGCGGGAAGGACGGGGTAGTGACGTGGACGGCCGACACGGCCGCGGAGTCCGAGGCGGCGCCGCACCCGTTCATCGTGCGCACCTGGGTCTGGTCGGGAAGCAAGCTGACAGGGCCTGCGCATTACGAAACCAGTCGGACATACGCCGCACCTCCCGATGCCGGGGCTGACAGGCCGAATTTCGTAGCGAGGGCAATCGGTCTGCCATTCCGCGACCAGACCGGCGACATAAGCAGCCGGTTCAGCGACTTCGACCATGTCGAAAGCCGGGTGCAGGATCGCGAGATGCAGCAGGCCGAAGGCCGCTAGGTTCGTTCGGTCCTGCTGTCATCCGATGAGGCTCGGCTCCGGTTGCGGCCAATCAGCGCGAGGCAATCGGCCGCACAGACAAACTCGCCGTATGCCGTGACCGGTTTGGCGCCAAACCGGCTGGCGACAAGTTTCTCCGTTTGCACCGAACTCGCGGCGAGCGGTTGCTGGTGAGGCGTGAATGCCGTCTGCGATCATGCAGACATGCGCACGAAGACCGTAATTCTGAAAACGCCGCGAACCCCGCGTTCACCTTGGCCGGGCAGGTGACAGCTTCATCACTGCGCGCCGGGATCAGCAGATTTGGGTGCGGGCTGACCGGATGGCACGCTCACCTGGGTGCCTCGGGGGCAGATCCGGTAGCCAAGCCCGCCTTTGTATCCCGAACCGGTGATTATGCTGTCGACGCAGCCGTCCGGGCCAGACATTCTTGGTTTCTGCGGCATTTCCCGTGGCGGCAGGATCCATTTCTGCTCGGTGTAGCCGATGGAGTCCTCGTTTCGTATCTGGCACCAGCCGTTTGCGCAGGAGAGCACGTCCACCACCTTGCCGCGGTCGAGTTCGTCCAGGACCGTGTAGTTGCGGCCGGGTCCGGCGCGGTAGAAGGTCGGCCAACTGATCTGGCCGGTCCATGCCTGTGCGGTGTTGCACCAGGCGGCGAGTGTGAGCACGGCGGCGGCGTATTTGGCCTGCGTAAGGCTTACCATGGTGCTCACCCTATGTCATGATAACGTGACAGTAGAACTGTCAATATGCGTTGACAAGGGTGTGCGTTGCAGCAGAGTGTTCCGGCACGCCTGGGAGCACGGCTGATGTCGATGATGTCATTCGAACAGAAATACCGCGTTCGTGGCGGGACAATCGCGGGCGGGGACACGTTCGATTTCTGGTTGGGACCATTTTACGTCGGTCTGTTTGGCGTTACCGGTGCGATATCGTCGCTGCTCGGCACGCTGCTGATCATTTACGGCGCGGCGATCGGTCCTACCTGGGCGCTGTTCAAGATTTCGATAAATCCGCCGCCTATCAGCTACGGTCTTGGTTTCGCGCCGATGCGCGAGGGCGGGTTGTGGCAGTGGATCACGGCGTGCGCGCTTGTGGCTTTCGTTTCCTGGGCGCTGCGCGAGGTGGAGATCTGCCGCAAACTTGGCATGGATTTCCACATACCGATCGGATTCGGTGCTGCGATCGTTGCGTATTTCACGCTGGTGGTGGTGCGGCCGGTGCTGCTCGGCGCGTGGGGGTATGGGTTTCCCTACGGCATCATGAGCCACCTCGACTGGGTGTCCAACACCGGGTACCAGTACCTGCATTTCCACTATAATCCGGCGCACATGATCGCGGTGACGTGCTTTTTCACCACGACGTTCCTGCTGGCGATGCATGCGGGTGAGGTACTCTCGATCGCGCACCCGCAGAAGGGGCAGCCGGTGCGCTACGAGGAGCAGGAGAGCATCTATTTCCGCGACACGATCGTGTATTCGATCGGTTCGCTCGGCATACACCGGTTGGGCTACTTCCTTGCGCTGAACGCGGGAATCTGGAGCGCTATCTGCATCGTGATCTCAGGGCCGTTCTGGTCGCGCGGCTGGCCTTACTGGTTCGACTGGTTCCTCAACATCCCCATCTGGGGTCCGAGCGGGTTTCACTGAAATGGCACGCTTCCACACGCTGTTCACCAGCATCGAGGTAGCCGCTCCGTTCGAGTTTCCGCCACCGCCGCCGATGGCGCTGCCTGGCGGGCGGGTGCTCACCACGCCACGCCATTCCATCTGGCTCGGGCGGTTGGGCGAGACGCAGGTGGGGCCCACGCATATGGGCATACTGGCGATACTATCGCTCGTTTGCGGTTTCATCGCGTTCGAGATCATCGGGCTGAACATGTGGGCTTCGGTCGACTGGAACCTGCTGCGTTTCATCAAGATGCTGCCGTTCCTGGCACTCGAGCCGCCTTCGGCGAAGCAGGGCCTCTCCATATTGCCGCCGCTGCATGATGGCGGATGGTGGCTGCTGGCCGGTTTCTTCCTGACCACGTCTATATTGTTGTGGTGGGCACGGATGTACAGCCGGGCGGTGGCGCTCGGCATGGGCACGCATGTGGCCTGGGCGTTCGCCTCGGCGATCTGGCTGTATCTGGTGCTCGGGTTCTTCCGGCCGATCCTGGTGGGGAGCTGGTCCGAGGCGGTGCCGTTCGGGATCGTGCCGCATCTGAACTGGACAGCGACGTTCTCGGTGCGTTATGGCAACCTGTTCTACTGCCCGTTCCACATGCTCTCGATCGTGTTCCTGTACGGCTCCACGATGCTGTTCACCATGCATGCGGGGACAATACTGTCCACCCAGCGCTACGGTTCGGAACGCGAGACGCGCGAGATCGTCGATCCCGGCAGCGCCAGCGAGCGCGGATCGCTGTTCTGGCGCTGGACGATGGGGTTCAACGCGAACTTCGATTCGATCCACAAATGGGCGTACTGGTTCGCGCTGCTCACCACGCTGACCGGCGGGATCGGCATCCTGATGACGGGCACGGTGGTGGATAACTGGTATCTGTGGGGCGTGGAGCACGGCATCGCGCCGGATTACGCGCCGCTCCAGCCGATCCCGGCCGCGGTGCCGCCTGGTGCGCTGAACGTGAAGGTACCGCATCTGGGCGGGGCCACGGCTTCGGGGGACACGGTGCGATGAAATCCCTGACCGCCATCGCCGGTGCGGGCCTGTTGGCCGCCGCCGCGTTCGTCCTGTTCGTTCCGGTCTGGAACAGGCCGCCGACAACCTCGGAGGAGATAGCCGTTCCGGGAAACACGCAGTTCGTGCCGGTGGCGACGCGCTACGCGCTGAACAAGGCGCCGCCGCCGCTGCCCGCGGTGGCGGAGGGCGGGCCGGCGGCGACCGCGACCTACAAGAACGTCAAGGTGCTGACGGATGTGAGTGCGGCGGAGTTCATGCGGCTGCAATATGCGATCACCGCGTGGGTCTCGCCGAAGCAGGGCTGCGCGTTCTGTCATGAGGGCACCGACTGGGCGTCCGACGCCAAGCCGCAGAAGGCGGTGACGCGAATCATGCTGCAGATGACGCGGCATCTGAACGCCGACTGGTCCAACCACGTGGCACCTTCGGGCATGACTTGCTACACCTGCCATCGTGGGCAGCCGGTGCCTGGGCAGAGCTGGTTTCCCGATGCGCCGAAGCCGGAACACGTGATGGCCGGCGACCAGGACAACTGGCAGGAATCCGGCGACACGGTGCGCAAGTTCTTCCCCGATAACGGGTTCGCCGAATACTTCCTCGACGACCAGCCGATCGCGGTGATCTCGACGGCGGCGATCCATAACGGGACGATCGGCTCCTGGGCCGAGACCACGCGCATCTACGAGATGATGATGCAGTTGTCCGACGGCATCGGGGTGAATTGCGGCTACTGCCACCAGTCGCGCGCGTTCCAGGACTGGAACCAGAGCTCGCCGTATCGCTGGAACGCCTGGTGGGCGATACGGATGACGCGCGACCTCAACCAGCATTTCCTGGTGCCGATCGCCGGCATCCTGCCGCAGAGCCGCACGCTGATACACGAGAACCGGATTCCGGTCATCCCGGCGCGCATGTCCGGGCCGCAGACGGGCGAGGGGCTTGTGGTCTGCGCCACCTGTCATTTCGGCCTGCCGCAACCGCTGAACGGCGCCAACATGCTGCACGACTATCCGGGCCTGACACCGGCGAGCGCACCGGCGATCGATCCCGCCGCGCATCCAAACGTCGCCGCACCCCCACCAGGCTGAGGAGAGCATCATGCGCTACGGCGTTTTCGGCCAGATCAGCAACCAGCTCGACATCCCCACGCTCGCCTTCTGGGTGTTCGCGCTGTTCTTCCTGGGCCTGGTGGCCTGGCTGCAGCGGGAGAGCAAGCGGGAGGGCTACCCGCTCAGGGCCTCACCGTTCACCACCGAGCTGATCGAGGGCTTTCCGCCCCAGCCGGTGGAGACGCGTACTTACATCCTCAACGAGGGCGGCACGACGGAGGCGCCGCATCATTACGAGCAGGCGCCCACCCATTCCAGGCCGATGCACCAGTTCGACGGGACGCCGTTCTACCCGCTGGGTAACCCGCTGCTGGCCGGGATCGGGCCGGGATCCTGGGTGATGAAGAAGGATGTCCCCGCGCTGACCGAGCGGGGCGACCTGCTGTTGCAGCCGTTGCGCGATCTACATGAGTGGTCGATCGAGAAGGCGGATGCCGATCCGCGCGGCATGGCAGTGTTCGACTGGCGGTGGAACGAGGTAGGCGTTGTCGCGGACGTATGGATCGACCGCGGCATCAAGATCATCCGCATGCTGGAAGTCAGGCTGCACGACAGCCTGTATGTCGGGCGCGTGCTCGTGCCGGTTCACCACACGCAAATACGGGAGAAGTCGCGCCGGGTGCGGGTGACCTCGCTGTGGGCGCACCAGTTCGCCGACGTGCCGATGCCTGCCAGGCCTGACGTGATCACCGGGCAGGAGGAGGAACGGCTGAACGCCTATTACTCGGCGGGATTGTTCTACCGCGCCGATCCGATGACCTTTCCGCAAACGGGGAGCACGCCATGAGCAATCTGTTGTCTGGGGAAACGTTGCTCTGGCAGGGGCGCCCCGATTGGCGTGCGGTGGCGCGCGACGTGCTGCACATACGCATCCTGGCGGCGTATTTCGCGCTGATGCTGATCTGGGAGTTCGCCGCCGACCGGGCGGATGGCTGGAGCCCGCTCAACACGCTGTGGCGCGGCACGGGGCTGTTCGTGACGAGCCTCGTCATGCTGTCGCTGTGCGCCGGTTATGCCTGGGCGATCGCGCGCACCACACGATACACGCTCACGACCGAGCGCTGCATCCTGGAATACGGCGTGGCGCTGACCGCGACCCTGTCGGTGCCGCTGGGCCGGGTGGCGTCGGTGGCCGTCGATGCGCGGCATGACGGCAGGGGTGACATCCTGCTGACGCCCAAGCCAGGCCCGCGGCTGCGCTACATGAAATTGTGGCCGCATGCCCGTCCGTGGCGGTGGACCAGCGCCGAGCCGATGTTGCGCGGCGTGCCGGATGTGATGGCGATGGCCGCGGTGATCAGCCAGGCGGCGAAGGATGCCGCCCCTGGGATCCTTCACGCGGCGCCGGCGGCGCGTGCGCGGCCAGCGGCGATCCTGCCGCAGGCTACCTGGTCGGGGGCGGGGGACTGAGGTCCAGCAGGTTGGCGAACGCTCCCTCGTTGGTGTGGCCGAACGCCTCGAGCTCTATCAAACGGCCGGTGGCGGTGTCGTCGATCGTCAGCCTGCCGTCCGACCATCGGGTCAGGTGGAACGGGACGGCGTGCGAGCCCTCGCCCTCCCGCCGGCGTTCGCGCACGAGCCCGGTCAGCAGGACGCGTACGAAGGCGTTCGTTTTGGGCTGCAAAATCGTCACGAGCCGTCCCGTGCCGGCCTGGGTTACGGTGACGCTGCCGTCCGGATTGTCCTGCATCAGCAGGTCCGCGGTGCGGACCGGCGTGGCGGGCGGCGGCGCCCCGCCATGCGGCCCGTTCCGCTGGACGAGAGCGATCACCACCATGACGCCGAGCAGCAGCGCAATGACGGCCAGCGGGCGGGAGAGTGGTATCTGGTTTGGGGGTCGAGGGGGCATCGCCGTCCATTCATTGCTTCGCGTTGGTAACGCAGGAAAGGAAGGCCTTCTTTTCTGAAGAAAAGAAGCAAAAGACTTTTGACTCCGCTGTCGCGCCCGAGCTGGGTTCAGATGCGCGTTGAACACCAGAGAGCGGCGGTGCCAAATGCGAACGGAAGTAAAGGTTTTTTGGTCCTTTTTTTCAAAAAAGGACTGCTTGCCTTTTCCATGTCAGCCCCAACACGAACCGGCGTCAGCTCGTCGGCGAACCGGCAGACGGCGCCTGCACCGCGGCGGCTCCACTCGCGGGCACCTCCGGCAGCGGGATGAACTCGCGGTCGTCGCCAGGCACGGGCGCGAAATGGCCGGCCTTCCAGTCCGCCTTTGCCTGCGCGATGCGCTCACGCGACGAGGAGACGAAGTTCCAGAACAGATGGCGCGGCCCATCCATCACGGCACCGCCCAGCAGCAACAGCCGGGCGCCGTCCGGCCCAGCCTGCAGCCAAATCGCGTCGCCGGCGCGGAACAGCAGCATCTTCCCCGCCGTGAAGCGCGTGCCCGCCACCGCTACCTCGCCTTCCACGAGGTAGGCCGCGCGTTCCTCGTGGTGGTCCGGCATCGGCAGGGACGCACCCGGTCGCAGGATGGCGTCCGCGTAGAACAGCTCGGAATGGGTCCGCACCGGTGCGGCCGCGCCCCAGCCGGTGCCCGCCACCAGCCGTAGCCACACGCCCGCATCCTCGATCACCGGCAGCGCCGCCGCGCCATGATGCGCGAAATCCGGCGCCGTCTCCTCATGCGCGCGCGGCAGGGCCACCCAGGACTGGATGCCGAACAGCCGGTTCGCATGCGTGCGCGAAGGTGCTGCGGTCCGCTCCGAATGGGCGATGCCGCGCCCGGCCGTCATCCAGTTGACGTCCCCCGGCACGATCGAGAGGTCCGAGCCTAGGCTGTCCTTGTGCTGTATCGCGCCCTCGAACAGGTAGGTGACCGTGGACAGGCCGATATGGGGGTGCGGACGAACGTCCAGCCCGCTGCCGGTCAGGAACTCGCCGGGCCCCATCTGGTCGAAGAAGATGAAGGGGCCGACCATCTGCCTTTGCGTGGCGGGCAGCGCGCGGCGCACCTCGAAACCGCCTAGGTCGTGTGCCCGCGGCAGGATCACGTCTTCCAGGCAGGCGGGCAGTGCGGCATCCGTTTGGGCACTCATGGTCTCGTCCTTTTTGCTGCGCGGCTCCGGGGATCATAGACAGGGAAGCAAGGCCTTCTTTTTCGAGAAAAAGAAGCAAAAAGCTTTTGCTCCGCTGTCGCCGGACGTTGAGGCGGGCGCTTCAGCGAAGCGCAGCCGAACGGACAAAGGTTTTTGGTTCTTTTTTTCAAAAAAGAACTGCTTTCTTGCTTCCTGCAGCGCCCCGCGAGCAAAACACCACCATGGCTCTCATGAAAACCTCGGCGCTGGCCGCCAGGCCCGCCGCCAACGAACTGCCCCCGCCATCGCCACAGCCCGCGCTATCCGAGCGCCGCGCCAGGAGCCGCCTGGCCGCGCGCCAGGAAAAAGCCGCCGAGCGCATTGGTGCCGCAACCGAGGAGCTGGCCAGCGGCGTGGCCCAGGCCGCCGCCGCGGCCGAGGAGCTGCGCCGCGCGCTGGAACAGATCGCCGCCGCCGCGGAGGAAGCCGCCGGCGCTGCCCAAGGGTCGCAAGGCGCCGTCAGAGGCCTGGCGCAGGTGTTCGTCGAGGCGCGTGCGCAGGCCGGGCTGTCGCGCGAGCAGACCGCCGCGCTGCAGGCGCTGCTGGGCGAGATCGGCGGCGGGATCGAGGCGCTGGCCGCCTCCGTGCAGGACAACACCGCCCGCCAGCTCCGCTCGGTGGGCGTGGTGGAGGCGCTGGAACGCCAGGCCGCCGACATTGGCGAGATCACCGGCACGGTGGGCGACATCTCCGAACAGACCAACCTGCTGGCGCTGAACGCGGCGATAGAGGCGGCGCGCGCCGGCGAGCACGGCGCGGGCTTCGCGGTGGTGGCCGATGAGGTGCGCGCCTTTGCCGAGACCTCCGAGCGAAGCGCTGCCGAAATACGCACGCTGGCGGGTGCCATAGGCGCCGAGGTGCGCGCCATCGCTGCCCGTATCAAGGCCGCCGCCGAGGCCGCCCAGGCCGAGGCGCGGAGCGGCCGTGCTGTGGCCACCAGCCTGGAGGGCATACGCCAGGACATGGCGGCGCTGGCCCAGGGCTCGCAGACCATCCTGGACGCGGTGACCCAGAGCGAGACCGGCATGCGCGAGGCGCAAGAGGGTGCCGCACAGGTGGCGGCCGCCGCCGAGCAGCAATCGGCGGCCTGCCTGCAATCCCAGCGCGCCGTGCAGCAGCAGAGCGAGTCGCTCGACCAGAGCCAGCAGACCGCGCTCTCGCTGGCCCAGCTCGCCGAAGCCTTGCAAGGTGGCAGCGCCGGTTCTGCGAGCGCCGGGCAGGTCGGCGCAGCGGCGGAGGAGCTGTCTGCCACCGTGCAGGAACTCTCCGGCGCGGCGGGGGAGATACTCGCCGCAATCGAGCAGATCAGCCGCGGCGCGCAGGTGCAGGCCGCGGCCACCCACCAGTCGAGCGCCGCCATGGCGCAGATCGAGCGCGCCGCCAGCTCCACCCGTGCGGCCGCCGGACAGGGCGTGCGGCAGACCGAGGCGCTGCGTCCCTTGCTGGCCGCCAACCGCGAAGCCGTCGCCCGCCTGAGCGCCAGCGTCACCGCGGCGCTGGAGGAGACACGCGCGGTGGCTGGCCTGGTGGCCGCGCTGGAGGCTTCCAGCAGGCGGATCGACAAGATCGTCGAGCGGATCGCGCTGGTGGCGGTGCAGACCAACATGCTGGCGGTCAGCGGCGCGGTGGAAGCCGCCCGCGCGCGCGAGCACGGGCGCGGCTTCGCTGTCGTCTCGTCCGACATACGTGCGCTGGCCCGCGACTCGGCCGCCCAGGCGGACCGGATACGCGACGTGGTGCAGAGCATACGCGACCAGGTGGGCGCCGTAGGACGGGACCTCGACGCGACCGCCGCGGCGGCGCAGGCCGAGCTGGGCCGCAACCAGGCGCTGGTGGACCGGTTCGAAGCGGTGGATGCCAATGTCGCGGCGATCGGCGCCGGCTCCGCCAGCGTTTTGGCCGGTGCGGAGGCCACGGTGGCCGCGGTGCGCGAGGTGCTGGACGGCATGCGCCAGATCGCCGCCGCCGCCGAGGAGACCAGTGCGGCCGCCACCCAGGCCGCCACCGCCGCCCGCCAGCAGGCCAGCGGCGCGGAGGAGCTGGCCGCGGCGATCGAGGAGATCGCGAGCCTGGCCGACGAGCTCGGCATCGCCGAGGCCTGAGCGCGTGGGCGCGGGGCAGACCCATTTGGGCTTCAGCGTGGCCGGCGAGACGCTGGCCGTGCCCGCGTCCGGGGTGGCCGAGGTGGCGCGCGTGCCGGCCTGCACCCGCGTGCCGAACGCGCCGGCCAGCCTGGCGGGCGTGGCCAACCTGCGCGGCGTGGTGCTGCCGGTGGTCTCGCTGGCCGTGCTGCTCGGCCACGCGCAGGCCGCGCTTACGCCGGACTCCCGGCTGCTGGTGCTTGCTGGCGCGGCGCCGGTGGGCGTGCTGGTGAACCGTGTGGCCGGCCTCGGCCCTGCTGGCGGCGTCCGGACACTCGACTTGGCGGCGTTGCTGGACGCGGCGTTTGCCGGCCTGCGCCGCCGCCAGGCTGGCCAGGCCGTGGCACCGCGCCCGTCTGCTGACGCAGCCCCCGCGCCTGCCACGCCGCTCGCCTTGGTAGGCCTGCTCGTGGGCGGGCAGGCGTATGCCCTGCCTTTGCAATGCGTGGCCGCCATCCTGCGCCTGCCCGCCTGCCCGGCACACGTGCCCGGCGCGGACGCCGGCATGCTGGGCGTCATCGCCCACGCTGGCGGCACGCTGCCGCTCGTCTCGCTTGCCGCCCTGCTCGGGCTGCAGCCGGGCGCCAATGGGGCCGCCCGGGTCGTCGTCGCCACGATCTGCGGGACGAAGCTGGGTTTGGTGGTGGACGCGGTGACAGGCACGCTGGCGGTGCCGCCGGACGCCATAGACCCGGTGCCCGCCATCCTGACACGCGCCGCCGGCGAGGCGGTGCTGGACGGCATCTGCCGGCTGGAAGGCGGCACGCGGCTGGTAGGATTGCTGTCCGCCGCAAGGCTGTTCGATGCGGACACGCTGGCCCGCCTGCAGGCGGGCGGCCAGCCGGCGGCGGCGCCCGGACCGGCGCCCGCCGGTGCCGGAACCATCGAGCGTTTCGTGCTGTTCCGCCTCGGCGCCGAGCAATACGGCCTGCCGATCGCCGCAGTGGACGAGGTGGTGCGACGCCCGGACGCACTGACCTGGCTGCCGCATGCCTCGGATCGCCTGCTCGGCATGATGGCCCTGCGCGGACGCAGCCTGCCGGTGATCGACCTCGGGCGGAGCTTCGGCGCGGCGGCAGACGACTGCCGCGGCCGCCTGGTGGTGGTGGTGTCCGATACCGGGACGCAGGCCGGCCTGGCTGTGGACGCGGTCTGCGAGGTGCTCCATGCGTCCGAGACCGACCTGCATCCTGCCCCGGCGCTGGCGGCCGGTAGCGAGGCGCTGTTCGACCGCGTGGCGCTGCACCACGCCGGGCGGGCCGTGCTGCTGGTCTCGCCGCGCGCGGTGCTGGCCCAGGCAGCGCGGGACCTGCAGGCGCCGCACGGCCCGCCTGCGTCCGCCGCCGCGTGAGGCGCGCCTAGTGATACGCGTCCTCGTCGTGGATGATTCCGCGCTGATGCGCCGGGTGCTGGGCGGCATACTGGGCCGTGCCGCGGACATGGAGCTTGCCTACGCGCGCGACGGGCTGGAGGCGATCGCGCAGCTGCACGCCTTCCGCCCGGACGTGATCACGCTGGACGTGCAGATGCCGCAGATGGACGGCCTGTCCTGCCTGGACCGCATCATGGTGGAGCGGCCGAGCCGGGTGGTCATGGTGTCCTCGCTGACCGCGCAGGGCGCGGACGCCACGCTGGAGGCGATGCAGCTCGGCGCCGTCGATTACATCGCCAAGCCGGAGGGCGCGATTTCGCTGGCGCCGGAAGCGTTCGGTGACACCCTGGTGGAGCGCGTGCGCGCTGCATCGCGCACGCGGCTTCGCCCGGCGGCTCGGCTGGCCGAGCGCGTACGCCTGCGCGCCGGGCACGCGGCACCCCGCCTGCCTGCCCGGCGGCCGGAACCCGCACCCGCCACACGGCCCATGCAGCCGGGCCAGGTCGTGCTCGTCGGCACCTCCACCGGCGGCCCGCCTGCGCTGGAAGCGCTGTTATGCAACCTGCCCACGGATTTCCCCTGGCCCGTACTGGTGGCGCAGCACATGCCCGCCGCCTTCACCGGCCCGCTCGCCCGCCGGCTGGACCGCGTCTGCGCCTTGCACGTGACGGAAGTCGGCCCGCCTGCGCCGATCGCCACCGGCCACGTCTATATCGGCCAGGGCGACGCGGACATCATCGTGGGCGCGCGGCCAGGCGGGCCCGTGGTGATGGCCGCACCCGCCGACCCCGGCCAGCGCTGGCACCCCAGCGTGGACCGCCTGGTCACCTCGGCGCTGGACCACATCGGCGCGCCGCATCTGGTGGGCGTGCTGATGACCGGCATGGGTAATGACGGCGCCGCGGCAATGGCGCGCCTGCGCGCAGGCGGCGGCCGCACCATCGCAGAGGCGCAGGAGACCGCCGTGGTCTGGGGCATGCCGGGCGAGCTGGTGCGCGCCGGCGGTGCCGAGCGTGTGGCCAGGCTGGAGGACATCGCCGGGTTACTGCTGGAGTGGGTTGCGTCTCCTGCCGTCGTGCGTGCGGCAGGATGATGGGCAAGGAAGCAAGCAGTTCTTTTTTGAAAAAAAGAACCAAAAAACTTTTGCTCCCCCGCCTGCACAACAATCCGTCCTGGTCCTGCAAGGGCGGCGCTGGCAGAACCAGGATGGACCGTTGTGCAGGGGCCGGGAGCAAAAGTTTTTTGGTTCTTTTTTTCAAAAAAGAAGGCCTTGCTTGCCTTCCATGAGCGAAGGTCCACCG
>CAXTJZ010000020.1:4114-28005 GCA_964244695.1 uncultured Acetobacteraceae bacterium | reverse complement strand
TCCGTCAGCGGAATGCCGTGATGCATCTTCTGCACGTTGGAGGGCGGGTGCAGCGCGTCGCCCTCCTGGTAGGGCCAGTGCAGCTCCTCGTTCATCGCTTCTGCGACGGTGGATTTGCCGGAGCCCGACACGCCCATGACGATGAAGACGGAGTGGCCGCCTGTGCCGCTCATGAGCGCTGGAATCGGCTGACGCCCTCGGCGCCTGCCACCAGCGCCAGCTCCGCCATGCCCACGAACAGCCCAGTCTCCACCACGCCTACGATCTCCCGCAGCTTGCGGTCCGTGGCTGCTGCGTCCGCAATGGCGCCAAAACCGCAGTCGAGGATGTAGTTGCCGCCATCGGTCAGATACGGCTCGCCAGTTGGCAGCGCCCGGCGCGCTACGCTGCCCGCCAGCTCCGCCAGGCGCGCGCGGGTGAGCTCCCAGGCAAACGGCGTGACCTCGACAGGAACAAGCGTCGTGGTGCCAAGCCAATCGACCAGCTTCGGGCTGTCCGCGATGATGATCAGCCGCTTGGCGGCACTTGCCACCAGCTTCTCCCGCAGCAGCGCGCCGCCCAGGCCTTTCACCAGGTCCAGATTGTCGCGCTTGATCTCGTCGGCGCCGTCCACGCAGATGTCTATGCTGGTGTGGTGGGCGAAGTCCGTCAGTTGCAGGCCCCCGGCGCGCGCCTGCGCGGCGCTGCGCTCGGAGGTAGGGATGCAGACGATGTCCGGCTTGCGGGCAATCAGCGCCTCGATGAAGAAGGTGGCCGTGGAGCCCGTGCCCAGGCCTACGACCATGCCGTTTTCGATCAGGTCGGCGGCCTGGTTGGCGGCGTCGCGTTTCAGGTCGTCGCGTGAGGGCATGGGAAGCAAGGCCTTCTTTTTTGAAAAAAAGAAGCAAAAAACTTTTGCTTCTCACGCATTTGCACCAGCCGGGTGCCGCCTGGCCCAGCGAGGCGCGGACGCAGCAGGTAGCAAAAGTTTTTTGCTTCTTTTTTTCAAAGAAGAAGGCCTTCCTTACTTAACCGCCGCCTCATCCATAAACCACACCATCTCCCCAGCCGACGTAACCCGCGCCGCCGGCTGAGACCGGTCCCCATCCAGCACCAGCCGCAGCACGCTGGCCTTGCCGGCGCCCGCCACAAGGAACGCCACGAACTTGCTGCAAGCGATCGCCTGATACGTCAGCGTCAGCCGTGGCTGCGGCACGTTCTCCGTCACCGGCGCCACCCAGGCGAGCGTCTCGTTCAGCGAGGCGGTGCCTGGAAACAGCGAGGCCGTGTGGCCATTCTCGCCCAGGCCCAGCAGCACCACGTCGAACAGCGGCCGCGTCATGTCCAGCGATTCGGCGCCGTAATAGGCCTGCAGCGTCGCCTGGTAGTCGCGCGCGGCCGCAGCGGGATCGCCGCTGACCGGCATGGGATGCACGTTGTCGGGCGGGATGGGCACGTGGTCCAGCAACGCCAGGCGAGTCATGAGGTAGTTGCTGTCCGGGTGGTCGTAGGGGACGCACCGCTCGTCGCCCCAGAACAGGTGGGTGTGCGCCCAGGGAAAATGGGCGGCGTTTGCCGGCTCGGCCAGGATCTCGAACAGCCGCTTCGGCGTGGAGCCGCCGGACAGGGCGATGGAGAACCGGCCGGGTGCGGCGTTCGCCAGGCCGGTCAGCCAGGCGGCCACGTGCCGGGCCAGCGCCTCCGGATCGGCAAGCGTGACGATGGCGCGCTCAGTCATGGGCGGCGCCCAGGATGAAGCGTTCGACGGCGTTCGCGAAGCCCTCGTCCTCGCTGGAGGTGGTGACCTCGTTCGCCTGCTTCTTCACCGCGTCGCTGGCGTTGCCCATCGCGATGGAAAGGCCGCTCTTCTTGAACATCAGCACGTCGTTCGGCTGGTCACCGATGGTGGCAATCTCGCTGGTCTGCAGGCCGAGCCGTTCGGCGAGGAAGCCGATAGCGTAACCCTTGTTGGCGTCCGGGTGCGTGACGTCCAGATAGTAGGGCTGCGAGCGCGCCGCCGAGGCGGTGTTGCCAAGCGCGTCCTGCACCTGGCGCTCCACCCGCTCGGCGCGTTCCGCATCGTCCGTGACACCCACGATCTTCACGGCCTGGTCCAGCGCCTTGCTGAAATCGGCGGCGACTATCGGCTCGAACTTAACCGTCCACGCCTCGCGCGAGACGTGCGGCGCGTCCTTGTCGTGCACGAACCATTTCTCGCCGGTGTACACCCAGGCGTCCAGGCCGCCGTCCTGCAGCAGTTTCATCGTGCGGTCGGCCACGTCGCGCGGCAGCGTGCGCGCGGCGATCGGCGAGAGGTCCGGGTTCACCCACATGCCGCCGTTGAAGCCGGCAAGCGGCGTGTCGATGGCGAGCGGCGCCACCAGCATCTGCATGCCGCGCGGCGGCCGGCCGCTGGTTATGGCGAACTTGATGCCCTGCTCGCGAAGTTTCCCGACGGCGGCGATCGCGCGGTCGGTCAGGTGCTTCTCCTTGGTGACGAGCGTTCCGTCCACGTCTGCGAGCAGCAGTTTTATGCCTGCCATAATCTTAGCCTTTTGCGTTGTGCGGCAGGATGAAGTCCTGCACGGCCTGTGCCCAGCCGCTGTCCTGGTTGCTGGCTGCCACGTAATCCGCGCGCCCCTGCATGTCCGCCGGCGCGTTGCCCATGGCAATCCTGAAGGCGGCCACATCGAACATCGGCAGGTCGTTCGGCATGTCGCCGATGCAGGCGGTCTCTGCCAGGTCCACGCCGAGCAGGCGCGCGGCTTCGCGCACCGCCTCGCCCTTGTTGGCGTGCGGGTGGGTGATGTCCAGGTAATAGTCCTGGCTGCGATGGGCGGCGGCGCGGCCGTGCAGGCGGCGTTGCAGCTCCTCCTCGCAGGCGCGCAGCTTGGCGAAATCCTTCGATGCCGCCATGATCTTGCCGGCGCGGTCCGCGTATTCCGCCAGATCCTTCACCACCCGATGCTCCATGCGCACGGTGTGCTGTTCCCAGCCCACGTAGTCGCCGTCAGGATCGGTCAGCAGCCACTCATCCGTGGTGAACAGCCACGGCGTGATGCCCTGCGATTGCAGGTAATCCAGCGCCTCGCGTGCAGCGTCCTCGTCCATCAGTTCCGCACGCAGCACTTCGCCCGCTGCACTGGTGAACACGCCGCCGTTGAAGGCTGCACGCGGCGTCTGCAATTGCAGCATTTCGGCAAAAAGCGACACGCCGTGCGGCGGCCTGCTGCTGACCAGCACGAGTTGCACGCCGTTCTGGACAAGCCGCTCCGCAGCCGTGCGCACCTGCGCGGTCAGTTCCTTGTCCTTGGTGACCAGCGTGCCATCGATGTCTGAGACGAGCAGGCGTATCATCGTCAGCAGGCCATCCAGCTGCGATAATCCCTGTGCAGCATGTCCGTCGATTCGTCAGGGCCCTGGCTGCCGGCGGCATAGGGATGCACGTGGATGTGCCCGGCGTCCCAGGCGTCCAGTGCCGGCTGCACGATGGACCAGCCGGCTTCCACATTGTCCGCACGCTGGAACAACGTGGCGTCACCAACCAGGCAGTCGTATAGCAGGGTTTCGTAACCCGTGCTCGGGCCTTCGTGGAAGTAATCCGCGTAGTTGAAGTTCATGTTGACGCCGCCAAGCTTCACACGCGGCCCAGGCACTTTCGCGCTGAACTGCAAGGGGACGCCCTCCGTCGGCTGGATGTGCATGAACATGATGTTCGGCGTTAGCTTGTTCACCGGCGTGTCACGGAACAGCGCGAACGGCGCCTGCTTGAAATGTATGGAGATTTCCGTGCTGCGGCGCGCCAGGCGCTTGCCGGTGCGCAGGTAGAACGGCACGCCGGCCCAGCGCCAGTTGTCGATCGCCAGCTTCATGGCGATGTAGGTCTCCGTGCTGGACAGCGGATCCACATCCGGCTCCTGCCTGTAGCCCTGCACGGCGTCGGCACCGTAATGGCCGGAGCGGTACTGTCCACGCACCACATCATGCACCGCGGCGCGACCCGCCAGCGGATGGATCGCCTGTATCACCTTGGCCTTTTCGGAGCGCACCGCATCCGCGTCGAACGACGTGGGTGCTTCCATCGCAACCATGGAGAGGAGCTGGAAGATGTGGTTGGGCACCATGTCACGCAACGCGCCGGTGCCTTCGTAGAACTTGCCGCGCAGTTCCACGCCCACGGTCTCCGCCGCGGTTATCTGCACGTGGTCGATGTTGTCGCGCTTCCAGATCGGCTCGAAGATGCCGTTGGAAAACCGCAACGCCATGATGTTCTGAACGGTCTCCTTGCCCAAATAATGGTCGATCCGGTAGATCTGGCTTTCCTGCATCACCGACAGCAACGATGCGTTCAGCGCGCGCGCACTTGCCAGGTCATGGCCGAACGGTTTCTCCACCACCATGCGCCGGAACGCGCCATCCTCCTCGCGCAGCAATCCCGCACGGTGGATCTGCTCCGCCAGCACGTCGAAGAAGCGCGCCGCGGTGGCGCAGTAGAACACCACGTTGCCGCCGGCCGGAATCAGGCGGCCCAGGCGTTCGAAGGTGTCCGGATTGGCGAAATCGCCGGACAGATAGCTGAGCCGCTCGCGCATCCAGTCCCAGGATTGCTGGTCCAGTTTGGCGGTGCTCTCGCCCCGCCGCTCGGTGACGAAATGCGTCATCGCCTCGCCGAGGTGATCACGGAAGGCATCGTCATCCATCTCGCGTGCGTCCACGCCGATGATGCGAAACTCGTCATTAAGCAGGCCGGCCAGGCGCAGGTTGTAGAGCGCCGGCATAAGCAGCCTGCGCGTGAGGTCCCCGCCGGCGCCGAAAATCACGAACAGGCAGGGCGGCGCCTGGCTGGCTTTGGACAGCGCCGCCGGGTCGCTCAGGCCTGGGTGGGCGCTTAGTTCGTCCATTGGGCATCCCTACAGAAAATAGAAAGCAAGGCCTTCTTTTTTGAAAAAAAGAAGCAAAAAACTTTTGCTCCCTGTCGGGTGCTAGCTGGATGGAACGCCGACAGGGAGTAAAAGTCTTTTGCTTCTTTTCTTCAGAAAAGAAGGCCTTTCTTCCTTAATGCGGCTCCACATGCCCGCCAAACTTGTTGCGCATCGCGCTCAACAGCTTCTCGCCAAACGTGTTCCCGGTCCGAGACCGGAACCGCGCGAAAAGAGACGTGGACAGCACAGGAACAGCGATCGCCTCCTCGATCGCGGCCTCCACCGTCCAGCGCCCCTCACCGGAGTCGCTGACCTTGCCGGTGAATTCCGAAAGCGTGGGGTTTTCCGCAAGGGCGGACGCGGTCAGGTCCAGCAGCCAGGAGGACACGACGCTGCCGCGGCGCCACACCTCGGCAATGTCCGGCAGGTTCAGCGTGAAGCGCTGGTCTTCGGCCAGATCGGTCGATGCCTTGCCCTGCAGCACGTCGAAGCCTTCGGCATAGGCCTGCATCATCCCGTATTCGATGCCGTTATGGACCATCTTCACGAAATGCCCGGCGCCGGCCGGGCCGCAATACATGTAGCCCTGCTCCGGGCGTGGGTCGCCACCCTTGCGCTCCTTCGTGCGGCCTATGTCGCCCATGCCAGGCGCCAGCGCGGCGAGGATCGGGTCCAGCCGTTTTACCACCTCGTCGGGCCCGCCGATCATCATGCAGTAGCCGCGCTCCAGGCCCCATACGCCGCCGGAGGTCCCCACGTCCACGTAATCGATGCCGCGCTCCCGCAGCTTGGCCGCGCGGCGTATGTCGTCCTTGTAGAACGTGTTGCCGCCGTCGATGATCGTGTCGCCGCTTTCCATGTGCTCGGATAGGGTCTTGATCGTGTCCTCGGTGATCTCGCCGGCCGGCAGCATCACCCACACCGCGCGCGGCTTCTCCAGCTTGCCCAGCATGTCCGCCAGGTCCTTGGCGCCCACCGCGCCCTCGCCGGCCACGCGCTTCACCGCGTCCGCGCTGTGGTCGTAGACCACGCAGTGGTGGCCGGCCCGCATCAGGCGCACGCTTATGTTTCCGCCCATCCGGCCCAGGCCGATTACGCCTAACTGCATGTGTTTTCCTTCAAGAGATTCGGCCCTGGGAGTTCTGCCCTGCCTGCGCGCGCAAGCGGCAGGGCGCGTGCGGGACGGGGCCAGCCGGCCCCGTCCCCAAGCCTATGCCAACGCTTCCGCCACCGCTTTGGTCAGCGCGGATAGGCCGGCTTCCACGTCCGATCCCATGTGCACGCGCAGCGCGCGGCGGCCGCGCTCGGCGAGCACGTCGAAATCACCGCGCGCCTGCGCGGCCTTCACCGTGCTGAACGTGTAAGTCTCGCCCGGGACCGCCAGGTCCGCACGGTCGTCCGCGGTAATCTGGATAAATACGCCGCTGTTCGGCCCGCCCTTGTAGGCTTGGCCGGTCGAGTGCAGGAACCTCGGCCCGAACTCTCCCGCCACGGCCAGATGCGTGCGGTCCCTGATCAGCACGCGCAACTTCTGCAACAGCGCGATCGTCTCCGGCTTGCGTTCCACATAAGCCAGGATGCCCACGTAATCGCCCGCATGCGCCCGCTTGAACTGTGTACGCAGCACCTCGACGAGGCTGGCGCCTCCCTTCAGTGCGGTGGCGTTCTTCTCGTCGGCAAACAGCTTCACGTCTCCGAACGTGGCGAATGGCGACTCGTCCGGCAGCTTGCCGGTCTTCGTCACCGTGTCCGTCAGTTCGCGCGTCTTGATCTTGCTGGCTTCCACATCCGGCTGATCGAACGGGTTTATGTCCATGATGCTGCCTGAGACGGCGACGGCGAATTCCCAAAGGAAGAATTGCTGCCCGATCTCCTGGTGCCCGTTGATCCCCACGCGCACGACCGGATGGCCGGCTTTTTCCAGGACGCTCACCGCACTGTCCTGCTCCGCATCAGCCTTGTCGTCGGCATGCAGGTAGGCAAACAGCCTGTCATCGCCGTACATCTCAGGCGGTGCCAGCATCGCGTTGTCGATCGGCACCAGCCCACGGCCGAGCTTGCCCGTGCTCTCCGCGATCAGCTGCTCCAGCCAGGCGCCCATGTCGGCGATGCTGGGAGAGGCGACGATCGTCACCTTGTCATGTCCCGCCTTCTGGCACTCGCCCAGGATGGTGCCGAGCACCACGCCCGGGTTTGCCATCGGCGGCGTACCGGGCGAACAGGCCTGCACGATGGTCTGCGTGGCATGCAGGAACGTGCGCACGTCAACTCCGATGGCGGCCGCAGGCACCATGCCGAAATTGGACAGCACGGAGTAGCGTCCGCCAATCCCTGGGTCGCCGTAGAAGATCTTGCGGAAGCCGTCGCTCTCGGCGACCTTCTGCATGGAGCTGCCGGGATCGGTAATCGCCACGAAATGCTGGCTGACTTTGTCGTTGCCGACAGCCGCCTTCATCTTATCCCAGAAATACGCCTTCAGGATGTTCGGCTCCAGCGTGCCGCCGGACTTGCTGGACACGATCACCAACGTTTTCGGCAGGTCGACCGCGTTCTCGAAGGTCTTGATCTGCTGCGGATCCGTGCTGTCCAGCACGTGCAGCTCCGGCCACCCGGCGCGCTTGCCGAACGTGCGGCCGAACACTTCCGGCCCAAGGCTGGAGCCGCCCATGCCGAGCAGCAGAACGTGCTGGAAGCCGGCCGCCTGCACGTCCTTCTGGAACGCTTCCAGCTCGTCGGCGTGCTCCAGCCGTTCCGCCACGATGTCCAGCCAGGCCAGCCATTTGGCTTCCGGCCCGCCAGTCCACACCGAGGCGTCGCGCCCCCACATCTTGCGCAGCGCGCCGTCCTTGCGCCACGCTTCCAGGCTGGCGTCCACCGCCTTGTCCAGCGCTTCCGGCAGAGTGTAGTGCAGAGAGGCTACGTTGCTGCCGAGCAGCTTCGCGCGCTTCTTGGCAACCGCCAGCAGCAGCGCGTCCGCGGCGTCGGCGAACAGCCGCACGCCGTCTTCCACGAGGTGTTTCGTCACGCCAGGAAGGTCGAGGTCCAGCCGCTCGACTTCCGACATCACGTGGCGCGCGTCGTCGAGATTTTCGGTCAGCGAAGCGCGCACCTTGCCATGATCGCGGAACGCATCCATCGTCGCCGGCGGGATCGTATCAACCGTGTCGCGGCCGATGAGTTCCTCGACATACAGCACGTCGCTATACGCCTTGTCCTTCACGCCGGTGCTGGCCCATAGCAGGCGCTGCGGGTTGGCGCCTGCGGCGGCGAGCTTCTTCCAGCGCTCGCTTTTCACCATGTCCTGATACAGCACATAGGCCATCTTCGCATTCGCGATCGCCACCTTGCCGCGCAGTTTCTTCAGCGCATCGGCCTCCTTGTCGCCGGCCGCCACGCGCTCGTCGATCTTCTTGTCGATCTGCGCGTCGATCCGGCTGACGAAGAAGCTGGCCACGCTGGAAATGCGGCTGATGTCCTCGCCTTTCGCGTGACGGTCTTCCAGCCCTGCGATGTAGGCCTCGGCCACCGCCTTGTAGGCGTCGTTGGAGAACAGCAGCGTGACGTTGATGTTTATGCCTTCGGAGATCAGCGTGCGTATCGCGGGCACGCATTCCGGCGTGCCGGGCACCTTCACCATCAGGTTCGGCCGGTCCACCCATTTGTGCAGCCGGCGCGCTTCCGCGACCGTGTCCTCCATGCGCAGCGCCAGATAGGGCGAAACTTCGAGGCTGACGAAGCCGTCCAATCCCTTCGTGCGCTCGAAGACAGGGTGCAGCACCTTGGCCACGTTGCGTATGTCACCGACCGCAAGCGTCTCGTAGATCTCCTGCGCGTCCTTCAGCCCGCCCTGCGCCAGCGTCTTGAACTCGGCATCGTAATCATCGCCGGAACCCATCGCTTTCTCGAAGATCGACGGATTGGAGGTAACGCCGCCTAGTCCGTCGCTCTCGACGAGCTTCTGCAGGCTGCCGTCGGCGATGAAGCTTCGGCGGATGAAGTCCAGCCAAGGTGACTGCCCTTCGCCGAGAAGCTGCTTGACCGGATTGGCCGAGGTCTGTGTCGGCGTGTTGACGACCGTGTCCATGGCGCTGGTCTCCTAAAACGTCGGGTGCCGTGTCGCTTGGCCGCCGACAGGGAGCAAAAGTTTTTCGGTTCTTTTTTTAAAAAAGAACCGCTTGCTTGTCTTTTACCCGTGCCCCGCCTGCTTGCGCGCAGCTTCCGCCACCGCATCAGGCGTGAACCCGAACTTCTTCTGCAACGCGGCCATCGGCGCCGAGGCGCCGAAAGTGTGCATGCCGATCACCGCGCCTTTCAGCCCCACATACCGGTCCCACCCCATCGTGGAGGCCTGCTCCACCGAGACACGGGCGGTGATGTGCGGCGGCAGCACGCTGTTCTTGTACTCGGGAGACTGGTCCTCGAAGATTTCCCAGCACGGGAAGCTGACGACGCGGGCGCGTATGCCCTCCTTGGTCAGCGTCTCGTAGGCGCCCAGAACGAGGCTCACCTCGCTGCCCGTGGCCATCAGTATCACCTCCGGCTCGCCGCCCTGTGGCGGGTCCGCCAGCACGTAGGCGCCGTGCTTCAGCCCGGAGGCGGGCGCGTATTTTTCGCGGTCCAGCGTGGGCAGTGGCTGGCGGGACAGCACCAGGCAGGCCGGGTGCTCCTTCAGCGTCACCACATGGCGCCAGGCTTCCGCCACCTCGTTGGCGTCCGCGGGGCGTATCACGCGCATGCCGGGTATGGAGCGGAGCGAGATGAGCTGCTCGATCGGCTGGTGCGTCGGCCCGTCCTCGCCCACGCCTATGCTGTCATGGGTAAAGATGTAGACGACCGGCAATTCCATGATGGCCGAGAGGCGTATCGGCGGCTTCATATAATCCGAGAAGATAAGGAAGCCGCTGCCGTAGGGGCGCAGGGCGGAGAGCGCCAGCCCGTTGCAGATGCTGCCCATGGCGTGTTCGCGTATGCCGAAATGCAGGTTGCGGCCGCCGTAATTGTCGGACTCGAAGCTGCCGGCGCCGTCGAACGTCATGTTGCTCTTGGTGGAGGGCGCCAGATCGGCCGCACCGCCGATCATCCAGGGCAGGTTCGGCGCTATGGCGTTGAGCACTTTCTGCGAGGAGTCGCGCGAGGCGATGCCCTTGGCGTCGGCGGGGAAGCTGGGGATGTCCTTGTCCCAGTTGTCCGGCAGGGTGTGCTGGTTCATGTGCTCCAGTTCGGCCGCCAGCTCCGGGTAATCCTGTTTGTAGCCTGCGATCAGCTTCATCCAGGCGGCGCGCTGCGTGGAACCGCGCTTGCCTATGCCGGCGGAGAAATGCTCGTACACGCCGTCGGGCACCAGGAACGAACTGTCTTCCGGCCAGCCATACGCGCGCTTGGCGCCGCGTATCTCCTCGTCGCCAAGCGGCTCGCCATGCGCCTTGTTGGTCCCGGCCTTTTTCGGCGCGCCGTAGCCGATCACGCTCGTCACCTTGATGAAGCTCGGCCGGTCGGTCACCGATTTCGCGTGCTCCAGCGCACGGCCCATGGCGGCCAGGTCGTTGGCGTCGTCCACGTGCTGCACGTCCCAGCCATAGGCTGCGAAGCGGGCCACCACATCCTCGTCGAACGCGAGATCCGTGCCGCCCTCGATGGTGATGTGGTTGCTGTCGTAGATCCAGGTGAGGTTGCCGAGCTTCAGGTGGCCCGCCGTGCTGGCGGCCTCCGAGCTGATGCCCTCCATCATGTCGCCGTCGCCCGCCAGCACCCAGACGTGGTGGGTGAACAGGTCATAGCCCGGCTTGTTGTAGCGGTTGGCCAGGAAGCGCTGCGCCATCGCCAGGCCGACCGAATTGCCGCAGCCCTGGCCGAGCGGACCGGTGGTAGTCTCCACGCCGGAGGTGAGTCGGTACTCGGGATGGCCGGGCGTCTTGCTGTCCAGCTGACGGAACTTCTGCAGATCCTCGATGGTCAGCGCCGGCGCGTTGCGGTCCTCGTGCTCGTTGACGGCGCGCACGCCCGTCAGGTGGATCAGCGAGTACAGCAGCATAGACGCATGGCCGACAGAAAGCACGAAGCGGTCCCGGTTGGGCCAGTTCGCGTCGGCAGGGTCGAAGCTGAGGAAGTTCTGCCAAAGATTGTAGGCCACCGGCGCCAGCGCCATGGGTGTGCCAGGGTGGCCGGAATTGGCCTTCTGCACGGCGTCCATCGCCAGCGTGCGTATGGTGTTTATGCACAGCAGGTCGATGTCGCCCGATTGCTGCGAGGCTTCCATGGTGGCTGATGCTGACATCGTCTTCTCCCGAGGGCCTACGCCGTGCTGACGTTCCTGGTTACACCCAGTTTCCTTAGATTCGCGGCGAGGGGGGTTGCACGTTATCCCCAGCCTTTCCGGCCCGGTTCGGCGCAAACCGGGCCTTCACCCGCTCGCGTCCGGTCTGGAAGGTGACATAGAGCATCGGAATCAGAAAGATTCCAACCGCGCTCGCGGCGAGCATGCCGGCGAATACGGGTGTGCCCACGTCGCGCCGGCTGATCTCCGCAGCACCGGTGGCGATCACCAGAGGCACCAGCCCGAGCACGAAGGCCACCGACGTCATCATCACCGCGCGGAACCGCATCTGCGCGCCCAGTATGGCGGCGTCGGCGATCGGCACGCCGCGCTCACGCTGGTCCTTGGCGAATTCCACAATCAGGATGCCGTTCTTGGCCGCAAGCGCTATGAGCACGACGAGGCCAATCTGCGCGTAGAGGTCCAGCGACAGCCCGGCGATTTTTATGCCTATGAAGGAGCCCAGGACGCCCACGGCCACGGACAGCAATACGGGAATGGGGATCACCCAGCTCTCGTAGAGCCCCACCAGGAAGAGGTAGGCGAACAGCACCGCGAGCGCGAGTATGGTGCCGGTCTGCCCTGCGGCGGCTACTTCCTGGAAGGCCGTGCCCGTCCATTCATAGGTGTAGCCCGCCGGCAGCGTGCGGGCGGATATCTCCGCCATGGCCGCGATCGACTGGCCTGAGGAGGCACCCGGCGCGGGCGAGCCGTTGATGGTGACGGAGCGGTAGTTGTTGTAGCGGTTGAGTATCTGCGGGCCGAGCTGGATGCGCACGTCGGCGATCGAGCGCAGCGGCACCATCTGGTTGGTGCGATTGCGTATGTAGATCTGCCAGAGGGCCGGGATATCGCTGCGGTCGCGCGCCTCCCCTTCGATGTTCACCTGCCAGACGCGGCCGTACAGGTTGAAGTCGTTTATGTAGATGCCGCCCAGCGTGGCCTGCAGGGCGGCGAACACGTCGGACATGTTCAGACCCAGCGCCTGCGCCTTTTCGCGGTCAATCTCCAGGAACAGCGACGGGTTGCTGGCGGTGAACGTGCTGAACACCTGGCCTAGCCTGTGGTCCGCGTGCACCGCGCTCAGCAAGCCGTTCAGCGTGCTGTTCAGCTCCGAGGGGTCCTGGCCCTCCAGTGCATCCAACTGGTACTCGAAGCCGCCGGCGGTGCCCAGGCCGATGATAGGCGGCAGGTTGAACGCCAGCACGTTGGCCGAGCGAATGGCCGCGCCCATGCCGAACACGCGGCCGATCATCGCGGTAATCTGCGTCTGCGCCGTGGTGCGGTCGCCAAACGGCTTGAGGCGGATGAACATGAAGCCGCTGTTGGGTTCCTGCGCGTTGTCCAGGATGGAGAAGCCGATGATGGCGAAGGTGTCCGCCACGCCTGCCATCTTGCCGATATTGTGCTCGACCTGGGACACGACCTGACTGGTGCGCGCGACGGAGGCGCCGTCCGGCAATTGTATGGAGACGAAGAATCCGCCCTGGTCCTCGCTGGGCAGGAAGCCGGACGGCGTGATGGTGGACAGACCGAAGATGCAGGCGCCACAGACGGCGACCGCCACAACCGCCAGGACGGAGCGGCGTATCAGCCGGCGCACGACCGAGGTGTAGCCATCGCGCGCCTGGTCGATACCGCGCAGGATGCGCGCCAGTATGCCGCGTTCCTGGCGCGGCCGGTGGCGCAGGAACAGGCCGCACAACGCGGGCGAAAGCGTCAGCGCGTTCAGCGCCGAGATCAGCATGGCGGCGCTGATGGTGACCGCGAATTGCTGGAACAGCACGCCGGAGATGCCGGGGATGAACCCGATCGGCACGAACACCGAGAGGAGCACCAGCGTGATGGCGACGATCGGCGCGGTGATCTGCCGCATCGCCTCTTTCACCGCGTCGCGCGGGTCCCAGTCCGGATGTTCCTCCAGCACGCGCTCCACGTTCTCGACCACGACGATCGCGTCATCGACCACGATGCCGATCGCCAGCACCAGGGCCAGCAATGTCACGGTGTTCTCGGTGAAACCGAGCGCGAACAGCACCGAAAACGCGCCGATCAGGCTGACCGGCACGGCGACCACCGGGATGATGGTGGCGCGTATGTTGCCCAGGAACAGGAACACCACGATGACGACGAGCACGAACGCCTCGCCCAGCGTTTTCAGCACCTCGGTGATTGTGTCGTTGACGAACAGCGTAGAGTTCCACGTGATTTGGTAGTCCATGCCCGCCGGAAAGCGCGCGCGCAGCGCGGCGAGCTTGGCGTTGACCAGCTTGGCCGTCGCCACCGCGTTCGCACCAGGTGCGAGGCTGATCTTCATCGCGACGGACGGCTTGCCATCCAGCCGGCTCTCGCTGTCGACGTTCTGCGCGCCGAGTTCCACACGCGCCACGTCGCCCACGCGCAGCAGCGAGCCGTTAGGGTTTGCGCGCAGCACGATGTCACTGAACTGTTTCGGCGTGGTCAGCCGGCCCTGCGTCTGCACGTTCAACTGGAACTGCACGTCCGCGCTGGCCGGCCGGGCGCCGATGCGGCCGACGGGAGCCACCACGTTCTGCGCCTGTATGGCGTTGACCACATCGGCCGGCGTGAGGTTCAGGTTGGTCAGGCGCTGGTTGTCGAACCAGATACGCATCGAGTATTTCTGCTGGCTGAACAGCGAGGCGTCGCCCACGCCGTTGATGCGCGAGATCTCGTCCAGCACGCTGATGGTGACGTAGTTGGTGATGAACAGCGTGTCCTGCTTGCCGGACGCGCTGTAGAAATTGACGAACTCCAGGATGGCGCTGCTGGCCTTCTGCACTACCAGGCCTTCCGCCTGCACGGCAGCCGGCAGCTCGGCCAGCGCCGTCTGAACCCGGTTGTTCACATTGACGGTGTTGATGTCCGGGTTCGTGCCGAGAGCGAAGCTGACGGTAAGGTTGTAGGTGCCGTCATTGGCGTTCGTGCTCTTCATGTAGAGCATCTTGTCCACGCCGATGACGCGCGCCTCGATCGGCTGTGCCACGGCGGCTTCCACGTTTGCGGCAGACGCGCCCGGGTAGGTGGCGGAGACCTGCACCTGCGGCGGCACGATGTCGGGGAACTGCGCCACCGGAATGCGGGTCAGCGAGATCAGGCCCGCAATCGTGATGACGATGGCGATGACGATCGCCAAGCGTGGGCGATCTACGAAGACGGAGGAGATCATGAAGAAAAGGAAGCAAGCGGTTCTTTTTTGAAAAAAAGAACCAAAAAACTTTTACTTCCTGTCGGCGGCCTACCGGACAGACACGCGACAGGAGACAAAAGTTTTTTGCTTCTTTTTTGCAAAAAAGAAGGCCTTGCTTGCTTCACTGCGCCACCTTCGGCGCCGCACTCGCCGGCCCAGGCACCACCAGTACCCCCGGCCGCACTTTCTGTATGCCCTCGGAAATCACCGTCTCACCGTCCGTAAGCCCGCTGATCACCGACGCCACGCTGGCCGTCGATTGCCCAAGCTCCACGCGCGTCTGCTGCGCATGGTTTTGGGCGTCCACGGTATAGACGTAATCGCCCTGCTGGTCGGACAGGATGGCCGCGCGTGGCACGCCCAGCACCTCTATCGGCGTCACGCCCTCCAGCAGAACCTGCACGAACTCACCGTCGATCAACTGGCGCTCCGTGCTGCGCGCGCCGGCGCCCTCGGGGCCGGACACGCCGATCAGCGGGTTCGGCAGCACCGCACGCGCCGTCAGCGTGTCGGTCGAGGTGGAGATCGTCGGGTCCACGTAGTCCAGCTTGCCGGCCTGCGCGTACATCTGACCGGTAGGCAGGCGTATCCGCACCTTCACGGCTGCCAGCCCACCTTGCGGGGCATAGCGCTGCCGCAGTTCCAAGGCGGTGCGTGAGGAAACCGGGAACAGCACGTACATCGGGTCCTGGCTCACGATGGTGGCCAACGTGCCGGTGGTGGGCCCCACCACGTTGCCTTCCGTCACGTTCGTGAGGGTGATGCGGCCGGCGATCGGCGCCTTTATCTGCGTGTAGTCGAGATTGATCTTCGACGACGCCAGGTTTGCCTGGGCTGCCAGCACCTGGGCCGCGTCGCTGCGCTGCTGGGCTATCGCGCTATCGACGTTCGATTGCTGGCCTGCCGGCGTGTGCAGCAGCGCCTGCTGCCGGTTGAGCGTCTGGTTGGCGTTCAGCAGCAGCGCGTTCTGCTGTTCCAGCGCCGCCTGCTTGGCCATGAAATCCGCCTGGAACGGCCCTTCCTCCAGCTCGTAGAGCAGGTCCCCCTGCTTCACCTCGGTGCCCTCGGTGAACAGACGCTTGTCCAGGAACGCCGTAACACGGGCAACCAGCGCCACGCGGCTGATGGATTGCACGCGGCCGATGAACTCGTTCGTCTCGGTGATCGGCGTGCGCTTGGCGTGCACCACGCCCACGGCGGGCGGGCCCTTGTCCGGCTGCGCCAAGGCGGGAGAGGCGAGCATCAGGGCGAGTAGAGTCAGGCAGCGGCGATCGAGCAAACCTTCAAGCCCCGCTTGTAGTCTGGGCCGCACAATGGTTGGGGGAGAAGCTGGGGTCAATGGGGTGCAGGAAGGCCTTCTTTTTTGAAAAAAGAAGCAAAAAACTTTTATCCGGCTATCGCGGTCCTTTCCGGCGGCATGCCGGATGCTGGAAGCGAGCCGCCGACAGGGAGCAAAAGTTTTTTGGTTCTTTTTTTCAAAAAAGAACTGCTGCCTTGCCTTAGAACAACGACAACTGCGGCACTTCAACCTTCTCCCCAACCACCGGCAGACAGAAATGCCGGGTCTCAAGAGCAGTCCGGTCCTCGAACCCAAACTGCCGCGCCGCGCGGGTGAACCGCTTGCCCAGCAACTCCGCGTAGGGCCCCTGGCCGGTGAAGCGGGCGTGGAACTTGCTGTCGTTCAGCGCGCCGGCGCGGGTCTCGCGCACCAGGCTGAGCACGTGGCGCGCGCGGTCCGGGTAATGCTCGCCCAGCCAGGCCTCGAACATGTCCCGCAGCTCCAGCGGCAGGCGCAGCAGCACGTAGCCGGCGAAACGCGCGCCGGCACGCGAGGCGCGCTCCAGGATGCGTTCCAGCTCGGCGTCGTTCAGGCCGGGGATCATCGGTGCCGCCAGCACGGCCGCCGGCACGCCGGCCTGGCTCAGCGCGGTGATCGCCGCCAGGCGCCGCTCCGGTGTGGCGGCCCGCGGCTCCATGCGCCGCGCCAAACCCGCGTCCAGCGTGGTGACGGACAGGTACACGCGCACCAGCCCGCGGGCCGCCATACGCTGCAGGATGTCGATGTCGCGCAGCACGCCGGCCGATTTCGTCACGATGCTGACGGGGTGGCCGTAGCGCTCGAGCACTTCGAGCACCGCGCGCGTCAGCTTCAGCGTGCGCTCCACCGGCTGGTAGGGATCCGTGTTGGAGCCGAGCGCGATCGGCTTGCACTCATAGCCGGGGCGCCGCAGCTCGCGTTCCAGCAGCGCGCCCACGTCCGGCTTGAACACCAGCTTGGTCTCGAAATCCAGGCCGGGCGAGTAGCCGAGATAGGCGTGCGTCGGCCTCGCGTAGCAGTAGACGCAGCCGTGCTCGCAGCCGCGGTAGGGGTTCACCGCACGGTCGAAACCGATGTCCGGCGAGGTGTTCCAGGAGATCACCGAGCGGCTGGTGTCGCGCGTCAGCGTGGTGGGCAGCGGCGGCAGGTCGGTGAGGCCGTCCAGCGTCTCCCAGCCGTCGTCGAACGGCTCCAGCACGCCCGTCTCGAAACGGTTGGCCGGGTTGGACGAGGCGCCCCGCCCGCGCAGCGAGCCGGACAGCCGCGCGTTCGTCATCGGCGTGCTTCCAGGCTGGCTGCGCGGTGCTGGGCGGATCGGGGCGACGTACATCGGGGTTCTCGCTTCGTTCCAGGCGAGATTTACGTGCCGCTAACCTCGTGTCAAGAACAAAATAAGAACCGGTTTACCGGTAGGCAGAACCATCCTGCGCCCGTGCCGGCTCGGCCACATATGCACCGTGCTTCGGCACCGCCACCTGCTCGAAATCCCGCGCCAGCCGGTCCAGCGCTTCGGTAAACGCCGGCCCAGCCATCGCGCGGCCATGCCCCGTCACCGCCAGCGCCGGCTGCAACGCCGCGAGCTTCTGTACGGACAGCCGCGCCGCCTGCCAATCCGGCGTGAAATACATCGGCGGTCCATGCAGCTCAGGCGCCTGCGTCACCACCGAATACAGCGACTCCTGCGCGGTCGTCACGAACGCGTCCCCCGCGATCATCGCCCGGTCCGCCTCCCGCCATAACGACACGTGGCCAGGCGCATGCCCGGGCGTATGTATCCAGCGCCAGCCGGGCATCCCAGGCACGCTGCCATCCTCCGGCAAAGCATGCAGCCGCCTTTTCACATCGATTGGACTGCGCGGAAACAGCGTGGAAAACACAGCCATGAACCCGCCGCCCACCTTCGGATCGGGCGGCGGATAGGATGACGTCCCGTTCAGATACGGATGCTCCAGCACATGCGCATAAACCGGCACATCCCAGTCCGCCGCCAACGCCTCCAGAGTGCCGACGTGGTCGATATGCCCGTGCGTCAGCACGATAGCAGAGGGCCGCGCGCCTTTTCCAAACCGCGACTCCACCGCATGCTGCACCACGCTGCGCGTCCCGGGCAGCCCGGTGTCGACGAGCACGAATTCGCCGTCAGGCGCGCCGGCCAGCACGATGTTGACAATTCCTACGCGGCGGTAGGCCAGGTCAGGTGCCAGTTCGATCACGCCTTCGCCGGCGTCGGTTCCTGTTACGGCGTGCGGGTCTACGGCAATTTGTTGCGCCATGTTGGGGATCCTGGAAGTGAAGAAAGCAAGGCCTTCTTTTTTGAAAGAAAGAAGCAAAAACTTTTGCTCCCTGTCGGCGGCTCGGCGGATAAATCCGCGATGGCGGTGTCGAAGGTTTTTGCTTCTTCCTTTCAGGAAAGCAGGCCTTCCTTACGCCCCACCCCAGTGCATCGTCAGCCCACCATCCATAGTCCACGTCTGCCCGGTCACGTAATCGCCAGACTCGGCAGCCAGGAACAGCGCCAATCCCGCAATCTCCTCCGGCCGCCCCGGGCGCTTCCACGGGATCGCCGCCATGCTCTTCTCGCGCGCCGCTGGATCGTCCAGACGCTTCTGCGTCATCGGCGTGGCGATCAGGCCAGGTGCAATCGCGTTCACGTTGATGTGGTCAGGCGCTACCTCAACCGACAGCGAACGCACCAGTGAGTTCACGCCCGCTTTCGCCATGCCATACGGCGCGCTGTTTGGCGTAGGCAGATGCCCTGCCACGGACCCGGTTATCAGGAAACGTCCGCCACCACCCGCAGCCCGCCGCAATTGCACGAACGTCCGCGCGCAGAACAGCGGCCCCTTCAGGTCGGTCTGCAGGATGCTGTCGAGCGACTTGCTGTCCATCTCCGCCACCGGCTTGGGCTCCCCCATGCCCAGCCCTGCATTTGCCATGAACACGTCCGGCGTGCCCAGCGCCTTGCCCGCCGCGGTAAAGAACGCCTCCACCGAAACCGGATCGCCGACGTCGAGCTGCAGAACCTGCGCACGCCGCCCGGCCGCTTCCACCTGGCCCGCCGTCTCGCGCGCGCCCGCCTCGTCCGTGTGATAGCCGATCGCGACGTCCGCGCCTTCTTCGGCAAACAATTTCGCCGTCGCCTGGCCGATGCCGGAATCGGCGCCCGTGATGTAGGCGATCTTGCCTGCTAGTTTCATGGCTGGGCTCCTGTGTGTCGGAGACCCAAACTGGAAAGGAAGGAAGCAGTTCTTTTGAAAAGGAAGGCGAGCTTCTCGCGCCCGGCCGATCGAGCTTCAATACATCAACAAGAAAGCCATATCTTGCGAAGGCCCGCCGCCGGCGCACCATGATGACCTGAAACACCACGAATCAATAAAGATCGACAAAGACCTCTGATGTTCTTGGTGGTTGATCCTTCTGATTTTGCGTCACCCGCCCGCCGCAACAGGAAACCTCAGTTAATCGCATAGCCGTGCAGCAGCACGTCAGCGTTCCTTGAGGCGCGGCATCAGTTCCACGAAATTGCACGGCTTGTGACGCACATCCAGCTGCCACACCAGGATGTCATCCCAAGCATCCTTCACCGCACCGGTGCTTCCAGGCAACGCAAACAGATAGGTCCCGCCAGCCACGCCCGCCAACGCGCGCGACTGAATCGTCGAAGTGCCGATCTTCTGGTAGCTCAGCATGCGGAACAGCTCGCCGAAACCTTCGATCCGTTTTTCCAGCACGCGGTCGAACGCTTCCGGCGTCACGTCCCGCCCGGTCACGCCCGTCCCCCCCGTGGTGATCACCACGTCGATCTCCGGATCTGCCACCCAGCCACGCAGATGGCCCGCGATCACATCCGCGTCGTCCCGGCAAATCGCGCGCGCGCGCACAACATGGCTTGCCGCCGCCACGCGTGCGGCCAGCGTGTCACCCGAAGTGTCGTTGGTAGCATCACGCGTGTCCGAGACGGTGAGCACCGCCACATGAACCGCCTTGAACGCAACACTCTCATCGATCCTGGACAAAACCACCTGCGGAACAGTCGGTGACAGCGAAGATAGTTTAATGCGCCCGCACGCCAGCCAGTTCCGGGGCGAACGGAGGCCAATCGCCGGAAGCCAGCGCATCCAGACTGGGGGCCGCCATCCGGAAACGCGCCGCATACCCCCAAAGATTGGTCAGCGTGCGCTCCAGGAAGTGCCGCGTCTCATCCACCGGTATGGCCTCCAGGAACAGCAGCGGGTCGTCGCCGGCCATGTGGGCCCAGCGCTGCACCGCGTTGGGGCCCGCGTTATAGCTGGCCAGCACGCGCAGCAGGTTGTCGCCGGCCAGGTCCGGGCGGCTGAGATAAGCGAGGTATGCCTGGCCAAGCTTCAGGTTCTGGCCCGGATCGGTCAGCGCCTGGGCGCCCGCCCCACGGCCCACGGCCGCGACTACGTCCGGCATCAGCTGCATCAGCCCGTTTGCGCCGGCGCCGGAGACCGCCGCCTCGTCAAAGTTCGATTCCACACGCGCCACGGCATAGACCAGCGCCCGGTCCAGCCGGAAGCCGCCGCGCGGGCGCAGCACCGGCACCGGCAGGTCGGCTTCGGTGGCGTCCACGATGCCGGACAGGTCAGCCACCAGGTCGGTCAGCCCGGCCGCCCCGGCCACCAGGAACAGCGCGCGGGAAAGCGCCGGCGTCGCCTGCGCCTCTGGCCAGAGCAGGCGCAACTCGGCCTCTGCGCGGGCAGGCTCGCCCACTTGCAGCAGCGCAAACGCGCGCCGTCCCTGCGGCGTGGCGGACACCGCTTCCAGGTCCGCTTCCGCCAAAACAGGGCTGGCAGGCGCGGCCCGTACCGTCAGGCCCAGCGCACGCCGGGCCAGCATGCCGTGCAGCGTGTGCGGCTCGGCGGCTGCGCGCATCATCCAGGGACGCCACGCGCCCGTCTCGCCCTGGCGCAGATGCGCCCGCGCGGCCCAAAGTGCGGCGGCCGCGCGCAGGCCGGCGCCCGATCCGTCCGCTACGGACGCAAGCTCGAAAAGCCCGGCCGCCCTGCCCAGCCGACCGGCGCGGAAGGCCGCCAGCCCGGCCACATAGGCCGCCTGGCCGTCCCGGTTCTGGCTGCGGACGAACGCGTCACGCCCCAGGCGTTCGGCCGCTGCATCATGGCCTGCGGTGAAGGCGGCCCGTGCGGCCGCTGCGGCCTCGCTGTCCGCCTGCGCCGCATGGACGGCGGAGCCGAGCTGCGCGTTGGCCGGCGCAGGCGGCCGGGCCGCACCCGGCGGCAAGCGGCGCAGCAGCAGCGCATAGATCGCGCAGGCGTCCGGCAGGTCCGCATACCGCCCAAGCCAATCGGCAAGCGCCGGCGCCCCGGTGCGGGACGGCTTGAGCAGTAGCCGCTCGGCCAGGATGTGCCCCAGCAGTGTGTCGTCATCCAGCCGCGCCGTCTCGGCCACCGCCGCGGGCAGAGCGCCGGCACGCTGCAGCGCGAATATCCGGCGCACCTTCGCCGCCTCGCTGGGTGCCAGCGGCTGCGGCAGACCTATCCCATTGGTCCCGGCGCCCGGATGTATCCGGGGCACGGCCATGGCCAGATCGTCAGACTGTGGCGCCAACCCACTGCTGCCTGATGCCTGGGCGGGCCGCCACGCGGTTCCGGCCAGAAGGGCAGCGCCCGCCAGAACGGCGCGGGCAGTGGACAGGCGGGAGATGGAAAACCCGATCCCTCGCATGGCGGTGCCCTTAACAGCGTTCGGCCGCCGGGCGCAATCGCAAATGTAGTTTGCTGCGGTGCGAGACTTGGCACGCCCTTTGCCAGTAAGCGCCTGCTACGCGTGTGAGTAGCGAACCGGTCTACCTCATAATCAGAGGTTTAGACGTGTCGTTTCGCGTAAGGAAAAACGCTCTGTCTTTTGAAATAAGACACGAAAAAGTTTTTGTTCTTCCGCTGTATCAACGGCGTTGCTGTAAGGAACAGGCGCACGGCCCTTTATAGACCATCCAGGGCGCGCCGCAGCGCTATCAGGTCCGCCCAGGCCTCGCGTTTCAGGGCGGGCGTGGCCAGCAGGGATGCCGGGCTGCATATCGGCAGCGTGGCTATCGGCACGGGCAGGCCAGGCACGGACACCTGCACCCAGCGGCCGCGCAGCTTGCGTATCGTGTCCCCCCGCCCGCTCAGCAGGCGCGCGGGCAGCGTGCCGGCCGCCACGATCAGCCTCGGCCGCAGCAATGTCAGGTGCCGCCACAGGAACGGCGCGCAGATCTGCACCTCGGCCTCCGTCGGCGGCCGGCCGCCAGGCGGCCGCCAGGGCACCAGGCTTGTCAGCAGCATGTCCGCCCGCGACAGCCCGATGCTGGCGAACATCCTGTCCAGAAACTGCCCCGCCGGCCCTTGGAACGGTCGCCCCGCCACATCCTCCTCCGCACCCGGCACCTCCCCCACCACCACCAGCCCGGACGCCGCGTTGCCGTCAGCGAACACCAGGTTCGTGGCCGTGGCCGCCAGCGCGCAGGCGGTGAAGGACGCCAGCGCCTGACGCAACGCCTCTATGGTGTTCGCACCCCCGGCCACCGCCTGCGCCAGCGCGACTGGCGCCAACCTTGGCCCTGCAGTTGCGGGAACTGCGCGGGGCAGGACAGGCGATGGCGGTGGCGGTGCCATGCGGTTGACCGGCGTGTCGTCCAGCGCCTCGTCGGCGCCCCACTCTATCTGGAGGCGTAGGGCGGCTAGGGTGTCCATCGGGGTGTTTTAGGGGGGTGGTTGGGAAGGAAGGAAGGCCTTCTTTTTTGAAAAAAAGAAGCAAAAAACTTTTACTCCCTCGCTGGTGCGATGCTTCGGCGCATCCGGATGAGTCGGGCTGCTGCCAGGGGCCGGGCAATTCCTGGCGTGCACGCTCAGCCCAGCGGATCGTGTCCCCAGTTCATCAGCGAATGGCGCCAGCGCGTGTCCGTCACGTCGCCGCCAGGGCGCTGCGCCGAATGCCGCTTGATGTAGCCGGCCACCTTGCGCATGTCCGCGTAGTCCGCTTCGGTCAGCGCCGGCTTGTGCACCGTGCGTATCTCCAGGATGCGCTCGCCCATGTGGTGGCCCACGGACTTACCCGGCGTCGTCTCGGTCACCTTCTCTCCCGATGACGTCATGCCGACATTGTGGCTCTCCTCGCTTTTCAGCCAGTCGCGCAGCTTCGCCGGACTCATGTTCACCAGCGCATGGAATTCCCGATAGGCGGCTGCCTTCTCGTCATCCGCCATGGCGTGCTCGGGCATTATTTGAGGGCCTTCACCAGTTCGCTTATGCGCATGCGGGATCGGCCGGTGATGCCGGCCTTCTTCGCGCGCGCCATCAGCTCGGCTCGCGGCAAATCCGCCAGGTCCGTACCGCCATCCCGGTCCTGCGCCGTCTTGTGCGCGATGTCTTCGGGCTGCGCCGAAAACTGCTTGCCGGCCTTCGTATCCGCCCGCTTTTTGGCCGTCGTCCTGGCGTATTCCGCGTCGCTCAGATGCTCGCGCGCCTTTTCCGGCAGATAGCGCTCGCCCGTCTCGCCGGACGGCGCGCCGGACTTTGTGCCCCAATGCTCCTCCGTCCATTGATGCAAATGGTTTTCCTCGCTCTTCGGGCCTTTGTAGCCGCCGCCTTCCGCCTTGTAGTCGTGCACGGCGAGCTGCGCCTTGCGCGCGGACCATTGGCCCGGCTTGCCGCCTTTGTCGCCTTCGGTGACTTCGTGCTTCACCTTCTCCCAAAGCGCGGAATCGGTCTTTTCAGCAGTTACCGCCATGGCCTGTTGCTCCGGATGTATTACCTTGGGAACACGGCACCACCGCGAAATGTTCCCGCGCCGCTCAGGATACCGGCACGCCGCATGTGAAATCGATGTCGAACGCCTGGTCCAGCAATACCACGCCGCCATGGGTGAGGATGACGTGCCAGCGTCCGGGCAGCAGCCTGGCCGGATCGGCGAACGTCCAGCCATAGTAGTGCGGCTGGCCGGCCTCCAGCGCTGAGGACATGTGGTCCGGCCCCTGGGTATCGTCGGCGTCGTGCACCGTCGCCGGATGCAGGATTGCCACGTCCACCGGCAGCGTGTCCGCTCCGAAACCAGCCGAGAGGACGAAGCGGACACCGAAGCTGGTGTGCAGCTTGGCGCAGATATGCGTGGTCCGCTGGAGCAGTGTAGGGC
>CAXTJZ010000020.1:0-4104 GCA_964244695.1 uncultured Acetobacteraceae bacterium | reverse complement strand
TTTGCCCACCGGAGAGGGTGTAGACCCCCGCGTCGCGTGCCTCGACCAACGATTGCGCGCTGGCGGAACCGGCCAGCAACACGCCAGACACACAGACTACCAAGCGCATGCAGCTATCTTTCCGAATGTATTCGCCCGGCACCCCGGCACGGCTGTAAGAGAGTGCCTGCGGTTCCGCCGGACAGAGCCGCACGCACCATGCCATCGTCATGCCCGCGCAGTCCGCGAGAACCTATCCTGCTGCGTTAAACCTTTGGCATTTCAGAGCCGGGAAATTCCCTCCAGCCAGCCCGCCAGATCGTAGCCCGATGCGGCAGGCTGTATTACTGACCACGCAAAACCTGTCAGAGCTGTCAGCGCTTGTTTGATCTTGGACAAGACTTGCAGAGACAGCCTGTAGGTATTTCAGATTAGAACCATCAGAAGTCTGTCTCGAGACCGGCGTCAGTTGGACAGATCGGGCGGCTCTCGATGGCCTTTAGGCTCGTGCTGCAGATCCTGCGGCCGGCCGGCGTTATTATCGCCGCTTACTACGGTCTGGCTGACTTGGTCCGGCCTTGCGGCGCCCGATTTGTCAGGGTTCCCAGGCTTGGTGCTGTGCGTGCCCCCAGGGTCGGCGCCTTCGATAGGATCATTGCCTGTGGTGCGCTTGCTGTCACTCATGCCAGCCCAACGCACCATAGCGCCCCGCGCCCACATCAACGCACCGTGTGCCGCAGGATGAAGCAAAACGCACCACCACCGCAGGGACAAAGTTTTGTGCTTCTTCTTTTCAAAAAAGAAGGCCTTCCTTGCGTGCCTGCCGCGACTACAATCCACGATCATGGACATCGCCGCCGCCCTTGGCTCCCACATCATCACCGTCTCCCGCGCCGCCTTCGCCAGGCCGGACACGGATTTCCTCTGCTTCGGCGAAAGCGATGTCGCCGCCCCTCGCGTGGCGCACGAGGCGCTGGCCGCCGCCATGGCAGCCGGGCAGACACGCTACTCTGACGTGCGCGGCCTGCCGGCGCTGCGCCAGGCGCTGGCGGATTATCTGAGCGGGCAGCACGCCCGCCCGGTGGAAGAGGCGCGCGTGCAGGTGACCGGCTCCGGCATGGCGGCGGTGCACGTGGCCATGGCGGCCGTGCTGCGCCCCGGCGACAGGCTGGTGCACCTGACGCCGGCCTGGCCGAACTCGATGAACGCCGGCCGCATGCGTGGCGCCGAGGTTGAGGAGTTCCCGCTGACGCCCACACCAGAGGGCGGGTTCGCGCTGGACCTGGACCGGCTGGCCGCGCGGCTGGCAGGGGCGCGCGCGGTCTGGGTGAACAGCCCCAGCAATCCCACGGGCTGGACGGCAACGGCGGCGGACATGGCGGCGGTGCTGCAGATATGCCGCGCCACCGGGACCTGGCTGATCGCCGACGAGGTGTACAACCGGCTGGTCTATGACGGCGAGCGGGCTGCCTCCATTCTGGACATCTGCACGCCGGAGGACCGGGTGCTCGTTGTCGGCAGCTTCTCCAAGGCGTGGGCGATGACGGGTTTCCGCATCGGCTGGCTGATCGTGCCGGCGAACACGCGGGACAGTTTTTCCGAGCTGGTGGAGATCACCCATTCCGGCGTGGCCGCCTTTGTGCAGGCCGCCGCGCTGGCGGCACTGGCGGACGAGGCGTTCGTGGAGCGCTTCCGGGCGTATTGCGCAGTAGGACGGGCAATGACGGTGGAAGCGTTGAGCGGGCTGCCGCTCGTGCGATGGTCGGCGCCGCCCGGGGCGTTCTACGCGTTCTTCGGTGTTGACGGGTTGGCGGACAGTCTGGGTTTTGCGCTGCGCCTGGTGCACGAGCATGGCGTGGCGGTGGCACCCGGCTGCGCATTCGGCGCCGGCGGGGAGGGGCATCTGCGGCTGTGTTTCGCGCAGTCACCCGTGGTCTTAGGGCGCGCGCTGTCGCGTTTGGGCGAGGCTCTGAAGTAATACCAACAGCCTGAAACGCCGCCTTCGAAACAGATCGGGGTTTGGGGCAGAGCCCCATGCTTGCTGACAAATCAAGGCCAATGCCGGTTGGCGCTGCTGCAGAGCGAAAGCTCCGCAAGCGTCACGGCAGACCGCGCCTCACTCCCCACACCCCGCATCCCGCAGCACGGATGCCACCGCGGCCTCCGGCACGTCGCGGCTGGTAAACGCCTCCCCCACGCCGCGCACCAGCACAAATCCCAGCCGCCCGTCACGCATCTTCTTGTCACGCTGCATGTGCGCAATCAAAGAAGCCGCGGAAAGCCGCCGTCCCAGCCCACGCAAAGCATACGGCATCCCGCACGCCACCAGGTGCGCACACACCCGATCCGCATCGGCCCCTGAACAGAAACCAAGCTTTTCGGACAGCCGGAACGCCAGAACCAGCCCCAGGCTCACCGCCTCACCATGCAGCAGCTCGCCGGTATACCCATACTCGGCCTCCAGCGCATGGCCAAAGGTGTGGCCCAGATTCAGCAGCGCACGGCCGCCTTCCGCACGGTCCTCGCGCTCGTCATCCTCCACAACACGCGCCTTGAACGCGCAGGCGCGCTCCACCGCAACCGCCTGTGCGGCGGCGTCGCCGGCCAGCAACGCGGCACCGTTGGCCTCGCACCAGGCGAACAAGCCGGCATCGCCGATCAGCCCCGCCTTCACGATCTCCGCATACCCCGCCCGCAACTCCCGCACCGGCAGCGTGCCCAGCGCGCCGGTATCGGCCAGCACGATGCGCGGCTGGTAGAACGCGCCGAGCAGGTTCTTGCCATAGGCCGTGTTTATCCCCGTCTTGCCGCCGACGCTGGAATCCACCTGCGCCAGCAGCGTGGTGGGCACCTGCACGAACGGCAGCCCGCGCAGCACGGTGGCGGCCGCGAACCCCACCAGATCCCCCACCACGCCGCCGCCGAGCGCCACCACCGCGGTCCGCCGCTCCACGCCGGCCTCCAGCAGCGCGTCCGTCAGCCGCCCGTAGCTGGCCAGCGACTTGGATGCCTCGCCAGGCCGCACCGACAGCGTGCGCACCTCGAAGCCGGCCTCGGCCAGCCCTGCGCTCAGCGCCGGCAAATGCAGCGGCGCCACGGTCTCGTCGGACACCACCACCGCGCGGCGCTGCGGCACCACCGGCGCCAGCAGCCCGCCCGCGCGCGCCAGCAGGCCGCCGCCCACCACCACGTCGTAGCCCGCACCGGCCAGGGCCACGCGCACGCGGCGCGGCGGGGCGTGCCCTTGCACCGCGGCCACAACGCGGGCGGCAGTGGCGTCCGGGCTGTCCTCGCCGCAATGCACCACGATGTCGGCCTCCGCATAGATGGGGTGGCGCCTGGCCATTAGGTCGGCCAGCACGCGCTCCGGATCGCCGCCCAGCAGCAGCGGCCGGTGCGTGCGGCCGGCGGTACGGCGCACCAGGGTCGCCAGCTTGCAGCGCAGCCACAAGCTGACCGCGCCCTCGCGTATGGCGGCGCGCGTCTCCGCGTCCATGAACGCGCCGCCGCCGGTGGCCAGCACCATCGGCGGCCCGGCCAGCAGGCGCCGTATCACCCGCCGCTCGCCCTCGCGGAACGCCGGCTCGCCGTGCCGCGCGAACAGTTCGGCCCCCGTGCAGCCGGCCGCCTGCTCGATTTCGGCATCCGCATCGCGGAACGGCAGGCCCAGCCGCAGTGCCGCGCGCCGGCCGATCGAGGTCTTGCCCGAGCCCGGCAGGCCCACCAGCACCAGGCTGCGCCCAGCCAGCCATGCCGGCCGGCCCTGCGCCGCGGAAGCGGGCCAGCCGGGCTCCGGCGGGCCAGGCTCCGGGAGGGTTGAGTTGCGTGTCATTCCCGGCAAGGCTAGCACACGCTGCGGCGCCGCAAAGGCGACCGATCGCCACGCGCCGACGACCGACAGGGGGCACCACCGCGCCGGATGAGCCGTTTTTTCATCATCATCTTCGGATTGTTCCTGATGGCCGTGCTGGCCGGCTTCGTGGTCATCGGCGCGTTCCCGCCGGCCGCGCACCGGGCGCCGGTGGAGCATGTGCTCTCCAACGACAAGTTCTCCGATCACCACTGAAGGCAAGAAAGCAGTTCTTTTTTGAAAAAAAGAACCAAAAAACTTTTGCTCCCTGTCGG
>CAXTJZ010000019.1:0-28339 GCA_964244695.1 uncultured Acetobacteraceae bacterium | reverse complement strand
ATAGCCAGGCGAAGGACGTGACGCTGAAGCGCCTCTACATCGACACCATGCAGGATGTGCTGTCGCACACGCCGTCCATCGTGGTTGACGACAAGGTGCGGAGTATCCTGCCGACATTGGGTCTGAGCGCACCCGCCGGTGACCAGGGAGCGCAGAAATGAACCGCTACATCGTAGCGGGCTTTGCCGCCCTGCTCGCCATTTTCGTGGCCGTTGATCTTTGCTTCTATGAGGTGAGCCAGACGGAGATCGTGCTGATCACCCAATTGGGCCAACCTCGTCAGGTAGTGACCACGCCAGGGCTGCATTTCAAATTGCCGCTGATCCAGACGGCGAACGTTTTCGACAAGCGCCTGCTGGATTACGAGGCGCCGCAGGAAGAAGTGGTCCTCGGCGACCAGCGCCGGCTGATCGTTGATAGCTTCGCCCGCTATCTGATCACAAACCCGCTGGAATATTACCAGACCGTCGGGCCAACTGAGGACGGCATACGCGCGCGGCTGAACTCGGTCGTCAACAGTAGCCTGCGCCGCGTGCTTGGCGGCGAGACGCTGCTGGACGTGCTGTCCAACCAGCGCCAGCGGATCATGACGGCCATCAAGAATCAGGTGAACGACGAGATGCACAGCTTCGGCGTGAAGATCGTCGACGTGCGGATACGCCGCGCCGACCTGCCGGAGGAGAACACCGACGCGATCCTTCAGCGCATGCAGTCCGAGCGCAAGCGCGTGGCCGCCCAGGCGCGCGCCGAAGGTGCGGAGGCCTCCGCGCGCATCAAGGCGGATGCGGACAGGCAGAAGACCGTGCTGGTGGCGCAGGCGCGTGCGGATGCGGAACGGCTGCGCGGCGAAGGCGAGGCGCAGGCGATTGCGATCTACGCGAATGCGTTCCAGCGTGACCCGAAGTTCTTCGCTACCTGGCGGACTTTGCAGGCATACAGGACGGCGTTTGAGGCGGGGAAGTCGCGGCTGGTGCTGTCGCCTCAGGATGATTTCCTGAAGCTGATGCAGGGGGTGCCTGCGCCGTAGGTTAGGCAAGCAAGGCCTTCTTTTTTGAAAAAAGAAGCAAAAAACTTTTGTTCCCCCGCATTTGCGGCAGTCGCGTAATTTCGGAAACACTGAAGCGGCTGAGCAGCGCGGAGAGAAAAGTTTTTTGCTTCTTTTTTTCAAAAAAGAAGGCCTTGCTTTCTTCTACTTTGCGTGACGCCGCCGCAGCGCAATCAAGCCAAGCAGCCCCGCCGCCACCAGCGCCAGCGTAGCCGGCTCCGGCACAGCCACGCTGGAGGCATCGAGCGAGACGTCGCCGAGCAGGCACACGGGCGGTTCTCCGGTCGGCGTACCGAGTGCCACGAACTGCAGCACCTCTGACGTGGCGTTCGCCACGAAGCTCATCGTCACCTGCTGCCAGGAGCTGGCGCTGTGGCTGGCTGTTGTCTGCAATGCGGAGGTCTGCACGGTGCCGCCGCCGAGGCTCACCTGCCATTGTTCGGTTGTGGCGCCGGACAGCCCGATCTGCTGCGAGGCCGCCTGATAGAATTGCAGGATGTAGGTCTGGCCCACGTTCAGGCCGGCGATCGACTGCGACAGAATGGAGGTGTAGTGCGAGTCGCCATCGATGGCGATCGTGTTGCCGCCGAGCGGCGGGTCACCGATGCCGCTCCAGTACAGCCCGTAGCCGCCGTTCCAGGCGGAGCCGTTGGTGCCGGCAAACAGCACGGAGGACGGCGTGCTGGTGCCGGTGCATCCGTAGCCCGAGCAGGTGCCTGCCCAATCCGTGACCTGGGAATTGCACACGGAGCCGCCGGAGTTGCTGCACAGGAAGCCGCCTGCCGCGCCCGCGACCGTGGTCTGGGTGAACGTGCCGTTCTGCACGAGGTTGATCGTGTCCGCTTGCGCCGGCTTGGCCGCGGCGCATAGGGCCAGCAACATCAGCGTGGCAGCGCAAAACCAGGCCGCGGAGTTGTTTCGGTCTTTGCGGCTCGTCATTCCTTGCTGCCCTCTCATGCCGTCTGTCACGCGTCGGGCCGCGGTTCGCACCGCATTCACGACCGTTACAGACCATACCGATACGACTTTATATCGACGACAGCCGCACGGCACAAGAACAAAAACACAAAAAGTTATGTCGTTCGTCTCTTTTAAGATATAATCCTGTTCTGCTGTGCCATGTCTTTGCGCGGGCAAGGCTTCCCATCAAATCCTGAGCGCCCACTTGCTCGTTGGAGCAGGCAAGGACCACACTGCCTGGTCATAAGGATACTGCCGCGATGCGCCTTTCCACCACGCTGGCCCTGGCCACCGCCCTCAGCCTTCCCGCCAGCGCGTTCGCGCGCGGCGCGCCGGACAGCTTTGCGGACCTGGCTGAACGCCTGTTGCCGGCCGTGGTCAACGTCAGCTCCACGCAGAACGTGCAGACCGCCGCCAGCGACAAGGGGCCGGAGATGCCCTCCTTCCCGCCAGGCTCGCCGTTCGAGCAGTTTTTCAAGGACTTCATGAACCGCGCCCACCCGCATGGCGGCGACAACGGTGGTGGTGACGACAACGGCGACCCGGGCGAGGACTCGCCCGACCAGGGGCAGGACCAGGGCCAGGCCAGCCCGCACGGCAAGCCCCATCGCCTGCAGTCGCTGGGCTCCGGCTTCATCATCGACGGCTCCGGCATTATCGTGACCAACAATCACGTGATCGAAGGTGCCGACGAGATCAGCGTCATCTTACAGGATAACACGACCTTGAAGGCCACGCTGATCGGCCACGACGACCGCTACGACCTGGCCGTGCTGCAGGTGCACCCCGACCACAAGCTGCCTACCGTGAAGTTCGGCGACAGCGACGCTAGCCGTGTGGGCGACTGGGTGCTGGCGATCGGCAACCCGTTCGGCCTGGGCGGGTCGGTGACCGCCGGCATCGTCAGCGCCCGCGGGCGAGACATCCAGCAGGGCCCCTACGACGACTTCATCCAGACCGACGCAGCCATCAACAAGGGCAACTCCGGCGGTCCGCTGTTCAACATGGCCGGCGACGTGATCGGCATCAACACCGCCATCTACTCGGAATCCGGCGGCTCGGTGGGCGTGGGTTTCTCCATCCCGTCCGACGAAGCGAAGAACGTGGTGGACCAGCTTCGGCAATACGGCCACCCGCGCCGTGGCTGGCTGGGCGTGCGCATCCAGCAGGTGACCCCGGACATCGCCGACAGCCTGGGCCTGCACCAGCCGGAAGGTGCTGCCGAAGGCGCGCTCGTCGCCGGCGTGAACCACGACGGCCCGGCTGACCGGGCGCACATACAGAATGGCGACATCATCCTCTCCTTCAACGGCCAGCCGCTGAAGGAGATGAAAACCCTGCCGCGCGTGGTGGCCGAGACGCCGATCGACAGCCGGGTGCCGGTGGACGTGTTCCGCGCCGGCAAGCATCTGACCCTGCAGGTGGTGGTGGCCGAGATGCCGGACGACGCGAAGCCCGCCGCCACCGCCGATGCGGACGCGCCGCGTAAACCCGCGCCGGCCGGTGCCGTCGAGTTTGCCAGCTTCGGCATGAAGCTCTCGCCGCTGACCGACGCCACGCGGCAGAAATTCAAGATCGATGCTCAGCAGAAGGGCATAGTCATCACCGAGATCTCGCCCGACGGCACGGCGGCCGGCTATGGCCTGAAGGCCGGCGACGTGGTGGTGGAAGTGGCGCAGACACCGGTTAACACGCCGGCCGAGATGAAGAAGAAGCTGGATGAGGCGCGGACGGGAAGCCGGAAGTCCGTGCTGCTGCTGGTGCAGGGGACGGACGGGATACGGTACGTGCCTTTGCCGGTGCCTAAGAAGGGGTAAGGCAAAGCCAGGGGCTCTGCCCCTGGACCCCGCTGGGGCCAGTCGGCCCCAGACCCCTGGGCTTCGCCCCTATCCAGACAGCGGAGCAAACAGGTTCTAAGGACGACTGTCCTTGGCGGGGTCCAGGGGCCTCACGCAAAAGCGTGCTGCGCACGACGCGCTTGGCCTTGCCTTGCTTACGGCGCTTGCAATCCCACGCCCCGTTTGCTCATAGGAGCCAAGCGCAGGAGCAGAACGACATGCCGGACACAAACGTGGCTACCGAGGACTACAAGGTTCGCGATTTTTCCCTGGCCGAATGGGGCCGCAAGGAGATTTCGATGGCCGAGGACGAGATGCCCGGCTTGATGGCGCTGCGCGAAGAGTACGGCAAGTCCCAGCCGCTGGCCGGCGCGCGGATCGCCGGCTGCCTGCACATGACCATCCAGACGGCCGTGCTGATCGAGACGCTGACGGCGCTGGGCGCCACGGTGCGCTGGTCGTCCTGCAACATCTTCTCGACGCAGGACCATGCGGCGGCCGCGGTGGCGGCGGCTGGCGTGCCGGTGTTCGCGTGGAAAGGCCTCAGCGAAGACGAGTTCAACTGGTGCATCGAGCAGACGGTGCGCGGGCCTGGCGGCTGGACGCCGAACATGATCCTCGATGACGGCGGCGACCTGACGCTGCTGATGCACAACTCCTACCCCGAGATGCTGGCCGACGTGCGCGGTATTTCCGAGGAGACCACCACGGGCGTGCACCGTCTGTGGGAGATGGTAAAGGCTGGCAAGCTGCTGACGCCGGCGATCAACGTAAACGACAGCGTCACCAAGTCGAAGTTCGACAATCTGTACGGCTGCCGCGAGAGCCTGGTGGATGGCATACGCCGTGGCACGGACGTGATGATGGCCGGCAAGATCGCCGTGGTCGCCGGGTTCGGCGACGTGGGCAAGGGTTCGGCCGCGTCCTTGCGCAACGCCGGCTGCCGCGTGGTGGTCACCGAGGTCGATCCGATCTGCGCGCTGCAGGCGGCGATGGAAGGCTACGAAGTCGATACGATGGACGACGCGGCGCCGCGCGGCGACATCTTCGTCACCGCCACCGGCAACATCGACGTCATCACCGCCGACCATATGCGCGCGATGAAACACCGCGCCATCGTCTGCAACATCGGCCATTTCGACAGCGAGATACAGATCGAGAGCCTGCGCAACTACAAGTGGGAGAACGTGAAGCCGCAGGTGGACGAAGTGGTGTTCCCTGACGGCAAGCGGCTGATCGTGCTGTCCGAGGGACGGCTGGTGAACCTGGGCAATGCGACGGGGCATCCGAGCTTCGTGATGTCCGCCAGCTTCACCAACCAGGTTCTGGCGCAATTGGAATTGTGGCAGGCAAAGCCTGGTCAGTATGAGAAGAACCAGGTGTACACACTACCGAAGCACCTGGATGAGAAGGTGGCGGCGCTGCACCTGGCCAAGGTTGGCGCCAAGCTGACCAAGCTGTCCAACAAGCAGGCCGAGTATCTGGACCTGCCTGGCGTGAACGGGCCGTTCAAGCACGAGCTCTACCGCTACTGAGTAGGGAATAAGGCAAGCAGTCCTTTTTAGGACCAAAAAACGTTTGCTTCCGGGGGCGGGTGTCTCAGCGCCCGCCGACAGGCACCAAAAGTTTTTTGCTCCTTTTTTTCAAAAAAGAACGCCTTGCTTTCTCCTGCAATACCAACAACGAGGGATCCCGATCCATGCGCACCCTGACCGCCGGCCTGATCACCGCATGCCTCGCAGCCAGCCCGGCCGTGGCCGCCCTGCAGCCGGGGCAGGCGGCGCCGGATTTCTCCACCATGGCCACGCTCGGCGGCCACGAGTTCTCGTTCCATTTGGCTGATGCGCTGAAGAGCGGGCCGGTGGTGCTGTATTTCTACCCGGCCGCTTTCACCAAAGGCTGCACGACGGAAGCGCATGATTTCGCCACCGCCACGCCGGATTTTGCCGCCCAGCACGCCACTGTCATAGGCGTGTCGATGGACAAGATCGGCACGCTGGACAAGTTCTCCGTCACCGAATGCCGCAACAAGTTCGCCGTGGCGTCCGATGCTTCAGGCAGTATCAGCAAGTCTTACGACGCGGTGCTGATCGGCATGCTGGGTTACGCGAGCCGCACGAGCTACGTCATCGCGCCTGATGGCAAGGTGATCTACGCGTATAATGCGATGGATCCGGACGCGCATGTCGCCAACACGATGAAGGCGGTGGAGGGTTGGAACGCGGCGCATCCTGCGGCGAAGTAAGGAAGCAAGGCCTTCTTTTTCGAGAAAAAGAAGCAAAAAGCTTTTACTCTGACGACGTTGCAACGCTCGTGCAATTCCAGAAAATACGCGACTGCTGCAATTGCGGCGGAGAAAAAGTTTTTTGGTTCTTTTTTTCAAAAAAGAACTGCTTGCTTCCTTACTCTGCCGCCACCCGCTCCACGAACAACCGGCTGGTCGCGTACGACACCCAAACGCGGCCACGCTTCAGAAACGCCAGGCCCAGCAAGCCGTCCCCGCTCTGCGCGCGCCCATTGTTGACTACGGCCGCGCGCGCATCGCCGAAGATCTCGCCTGCCACCTCCAGCCGCGCGATGATGTGCACCCACCCGGAGAACGACCGCTCGTTCATGCCGTGGCCGCTCATCGGCCGGCTCTCCTCAAGTATCTCCGGCGTGGCACCCGCCCGGGCCGCTGCGCGGGTGGACAGCACCAGGCCAGGCGAGCCGGTGTCCAGCAGCAAGTTCAAGATCGTGTCGTCCGCCTTCACCGGCACGCTCACGTGACGCGACGGCAGGATCTCGATCGGCACCGACCCGCTGGGCCCGGACCAGTCCGGCTTGATCTCCGAACAGCCCAGCACTTCCCACAAACCGAGCCGGCGGTGTGGAACGTCCAGGTCCAGATCGAAATGCGAGAGCAGGTCCGCGCCGATCAAGCCGCCGATCGGCGTCGCGTCATCGGCCATAAGCCCGGCGAACTCCGCCACCGGGTATGTCTCGCCATTTACGGTGATGCCGCCCAGCGAAAGCGTGCGCGTGTGCACCAGATAGAGGTGGCTCTCCATGCCGCCGACGCCGAACATGTCCACCGTATGGTCGAAATCGCGCGGCAGGTTCAGCGCGTTTGCAGTCTTGACCGCCAGCGTGGTGACGCTGGCACCGGTGTCGAGGAACATCATACGCGGCGCGCCATCGATGCTGACGGGCACGTAAAGCTTGTTCTGCCACAGCGTGAGCGGCAGCACGGCCGCACGGTGCATCGTGCATTCGGCGCTTGCGACGTGGGTCAGGAGGCAGAACAGCAGGGCCAGGCGGAGGATATGCAAGAAGGCCTTCTTTTTTGAAAAAAAGAAGCAAAAAACTTTTGCTCCCACGCCGCTGCAACAGCTTCCGTGTGTCCTGAATAGCGCGAACGTTGCAGATGCGGGTAGTAAAAGGTTTTTGCTTCTTTTTTCAAAAAAGAAGGCCTTCCTTGCCTAGCCGTGCGGCGGCTTAGCCTGTTGCTGGCTGATCGGCTGCTTCAGCGCCGCGGTAATCACCTCGGCCATTGCTTCCGCCAGGCACGCGTACCCGCGATTGTTCATGTGAAAGCCGTCGACGGCGATGAAATCGTCATACGGTGCGCCGGCCGCTGCCCAATGGTCCATCAGCTCGCTGCGCGAGAACAGGCTGACGCCAGTCTCCGTCGCGATCTGCCGCAGCGTCTCCTGCATCACGATGTTCTCTGGCGAGGCCATGATCCGCGGGCTGCGCTGGTTGTCCATCAGCATCACGTCCACGCCGGCGGATTTCAGCTTGGCAATGCCCTCCTCAAGCAGGTGGCGGAACACGGTCGGCGCCTCGTCGCGCACGGCGCCGTTGGCGCCCACCTGCCAGATCACCAGCTGCGGCCGGACCGCCAGGACGTCCTGGTCCAGCCGCGCCAGCTCCTCCGGCGCGTCCTGCCCGCCCACGCCGCGGTTGATGAAGGCGAAATCCGCTTTTGGCAGGTTTGCGTTCAGGCCCTTCTGCAGCAGCGCCGGGTAGGAATGGGCGATGTCCGTGGACATCCAGCCGCGTGTGGAGGAGGAGCCGAGGGCCACGGCCACCAGCGGCTGGTTGGTGGCTAGTGCGGCACGCGTGTGGGGGAGTAGCGGAATCTGCAGGTCGCCTTTCGGCGGGCAGTCTTCGGCAAGCGCGGGGCCGGCCAGAAGCAAGCAAGCAAGCAGTTCTTTTTTGAAAAAAAGAACCAAAAAACTTTTGCTCCGTCGGGTGGTGGCGGTGGCCAGTGCGCGCGTCAGGCGACGAGCTTGGGAGATAAAAGTTTTTTGCTTCTTCTTTTCAAAAAAGAAGGCCTTGCTTGCTTCCTGCATGCCTCAGGTAGCGGTACCGCCAACAGTAAGGCCACGAATTTTCAGCGTAGGCTGCCCTACGCCGACAGGCACGCCCTGGCCGTTCTTGCCGCACGTCCCGATGCCGGGGTCCAGCGCCATGTCGCCGCCCACCATGTCCACCTTTGTCAGGCTGTCCGGCCCGTTGCCGATCAGCGTGGCGCCGCGGACCGGCGCGGTGATGCGGCCGTCCTCGATCAGGTAGGCTTCGCTGGCGGAGAAGACGAACTTGCCGGACGTGATATCCACCTGGCCGCCGCCGAAATTCACCGCATACAGGCCGCGCTTCACCGAGGCGATCATCTCGTCCTTCTCGTGCGTGCCGTTCAGCATGACAGTGTTGGTCATGCGCGGCATGGGCGCGTGGGCGAAGCTTTCGCGTCGGCCGTTGCCGGTGGGGCGTACGCCCATCAGGCGGGCGTTCAGGCGGTCCTGCAGGTAGCCGGTCAGGATGCCGTCCTCGATCAGCACGGTGCGGTTGGTGGGGGTGCCTTCGTCGTCGATGGTCAGCGAGCCGCGGCGGTCCGGCAGGGTGCCGTCGTCGATCACGGTCACGCCCTTGCTGGCCACCTGCTGGCCCATCAGGCCGGCGAAAGCGCTGGTCTTCTTGCGGTTGAAGTCGCCTTCCAGGCCGTGGCCAATCGCCTCGTGCAGCAGGATGCCGGGCCAGCCATTGCCGAGCACCACTTCCATCTCGCCGGCGGGGGCGGGAACGGAATCCAGCTTCAGCACGGCCTGGCGCAACGCCTCGTCCACCGCGGCGCGCCAGACCTCCGGGGCCAGGAAGCGATCGAAGCCCTCGCGGCCGCCCATGCCGTGGGTGCCGGATTCGCGCTTGCCGTCGCGTTCCACCACCACGCTCACGTTCAGGCGCACCAGGGGGCGGAGGTCCGCGGTGCGGTGGCCGTCGGCGCGCATGATCTGCACTGCCTGCCATTCGCCGTGCAGGGAGGCCATGACCTGGACCACGCGCGGATCCCGGCCGCGGGCGAAGGCGTCGATCTCGGAGAGCACCGCGGCGCGGCCAGCGAAGCCGTCCTGGGTGATGGGCGAGGCGTCCGAGTAGAGGCGTGCGTTGGTGCCGTTTGGACCGACGCTGAGCGTGCCGGTGCGGCCGGCGCGCACGGCGCCCACGGTGGAGGCGGCGCGGCGCACGGCGGCGTCTGACAGTTCGCCGGCATGCGCGTAGCCGGTCTCCTCGCCGAGCACGGCACGCAGGCCGAAGCCCATGGCGGTGTCGTAATTGGCGGCGCGTATCCGGCCATCGTCCAGGCTGATGCTCTCGCTTTCCCGGTACTCCAGAAACAACTCGCCATCATCTACGCCGGCCAGCGCCTCGGCGGTGATGCGCTCGGCGGCGGCGCGGTCCAGCGTGGCGTCGGCGCGGTTGAAGAACAGGTCGTCGGTGACGGCTAGCGCGGACATGGATGGGTTCCTAGACGAGCGGGCGGCGCCCTTTGGCGCCGCGCAGGGAATGGACAGTGGCGAGGGCGGCGGCCAGCAATGCCACGGCGGTGGCCTGGTGCGCCACGGCAAGCACGGTATCCACGTGGGACAGTAAAGTGAGCACGCCAAGCGTGTATTGCGTGACGACGGCCAGCGCCATGCAGACGAGTGCGACGTGCGCCTCGGTGGGCAGCCTGCGGAACAGGCCCCATACGACGGTGGCAAGCGTGGCACAGGCGGTAAGGGTGGCCAGCAGGCGGTGGTCGAACTGCACCGCGATCACGTTCTCCGTCAGGTTGCGGAAGAACGGCTGCAGGTCCGTGTAGCCGGCGGGGAACAGGCGGCCGTCCATCAGCGGGTAGGTGTTGTAGGCAAGGCCAGCGTGCAGCCCTGCGGTAAATCCGCCCGCCACGATGGTGAGCGCTACCAGCACGGCCGACGCGCGGGCCAGATTGCGGAAGCCACCGGCCGCAGGGATGGAGGTGGCGACCGGCCGCGCCTGGGAGAGCGCGGTCCAGAACACGGCGGCGAACAGCAGCAGCGCCAGGCACAGATGGACCACCAGGCGGTAGGGCGAGACGCCGGTACTGTCCGGGAAGAAGCCGGAGGCGACCATGAACCAGCCGACCGCCCCCTGCAGCCCGCCGAGCAGGAGCAGCCCGACTAGGCGCGGCACAAGACGGCGGGGAATGGCGCCGGTGATTGCCAGCCAGACCAGGGGGCCTGCGAACACCAGCCCGATCAGGCGTCCCCAGGCGCGGTGCGCCCACTCCAGCCAGAAGATTTCCTTGAAGCCGGACAGGTCCATGTCCGGGTGCAGCAGCGCATATTGCGGGATGGCCTTGTAGAGGCCGAACAGCCGCTCCCATTCGTGATGGGAAAGCGGCGGCAGCGCGCCCGATAGCGGCGCCCATTCCATGATGGAAAGGCCGGAGCCGGTCGCCCGTGTGGCGCCGCCGAGCATCACCATGCCCCAGATCATGAACGCCACGCCGAACAGCCAGGTGGCCACGAGGCGGCGGCGACGGCGTGCGAGGGCGGCCTCGCTGCTGGGGAAATTCCGGTCGTCAAACGGCATCGTGCAAGGCTACCCATCCGAGGCGAGGCTGCAAAGGCAAAACACGCGCCCACAGGCACGCTTTCCCCGCACCTTCCCAGGTGCTACCGGCCCCTGCCCATGCAAGTCCCACAATCACCGCCCGCGCCGCTCGTTTCTGTCGTAGTCCCGGTGCGGAACGAGGCGGCGAACATCACGCCGCTGATCGCCGAGATCAGGCGCGCGCTGGAGGGCACGGCGCACGAGATCATCTATGTGGATGACGGCAGCACGGACGAGACCGCGTCCGCCCTGGCGGCGGAGGCTTCGGCGGCGCCACTGACGATACGCCGCCACCGCATCGGGTGTGGGCAGAGTGCGGCCATCATCACCGGCGTGCGCGCGGCGGCCGGCATCTGGATCGCCACGCTGGACGGGGACGGGCAGAACGATCCGGCCGACATACCCGCTTTGCTGGCGCGCGCCCAGCAGGCGCCGGCGCTGACGCTGATCGCCGGCCACCGCACCACGCGGCGGGACACGCGCATCAAGCGCGCCAGTTCGCGCGCGGCCAACGCCATACGCGCGCGCCTGCTGGGCGACGCCACGCCGGACACCGGCTGCGGGCTGAAAGTGTTCCGCCGCGCGGATTTCCTGGAACTGCCGGCGTTCGACCACATGCACCGGTTCCTGCCGGCTTTGTTCATACGCGCGGGCGGTGCGGTGGTCAGCGTGCCTGTGGGGCATCGGCCGCGGGTGCGGGGCGCCAGCAAGTATGGGACGCTGGACCGGGCTTGGGTGGGGATGTTCGATCTGGTTGGGGTGGCCTGGTTGCAGCGGCGGGGGGCTCGGCCTGAGGTGGAGTAAGCAAGGCCTTCTTTTTCGAGAAAAAGAAGCAAAAAGCTTTTGCTGGCGCTGTCGCGGACCGTTCAACGAAGCGCACGCAAAACAGACAAAAGTTTTTTGCTTCTTTTTTTCAAAAAAGAAGGCCTTCCTTGCTCACTTCGTCACACCAACACTCTGCACACCGAACGCCGCGCCAGATGCGCTGACCGACACCACGTGCAGCCCCGCCGAAAGCGACAGTGTGACCGGCGCCGTGTTCGTCCAGTTTGTGAGATTGCCGCCGGTAGCCGGAATGGCGACGCTGCCTGCAGGCGCCTGATCCACCAGCATGGCAGCCTGCGTGGCGCTGTAGTAGTTGCCCACGCTTAGCGTGAGCGTGTAGCTGCCGGTTGCCGGCACATTCACCAGGTAGCCGCACACGCCACCTGGGCTCAGATACAGGTAGCCTGGCTCGGTGAACATGTTGCCGCTGCAGGTGTCGGGGGTGTTTGCGACGAACATTGCCGGCAGCAGGTTGCCCACGGCTAGCGGCTCATTGCCGTCGCGGCGCACGATGGCCACCGCGTTCATCTTCGGCGTGCTCTGGTCGAATACGTTTTCCGTCAGGCCCCACATGCCGTATTGGCCGTATTGCCCGGCGTCGTTGTAATACATGTACAGGCCGATGCCGCTGCCGAACGCCTGCCGCAACGACTTCTGCACCAGCGCACCCATGGCACCGGTGCGGTTCGCGGTGATCTTTGCGGCGAGGCTCGGCGTATCCGACAGGCCCGGGCCGCCTTCATAGGTGATGCTGCGCAGCCCGTAATTGGTGGCCCATACTGCGAAATCATGTTCCGGGCCGGCGATGGTGGCCAGGTTCGCCGCCGCATTCGCCAGCTCGCGCTGGGCGGTGAGGTTGGCCAGCGAATTGTCGCCTGACCAGTAAGGCGCCTGCGCGATCGCGTAGAGGTAGCTCGAGACCAGGTTGGGGAACGTGCCCTGGATCATCGAGAACACCAGCGAGACGAAATACGTCTGCCCCAGTTGCGTGGCATAGACCGGACGCACCGCCTGCGCGTTGCTGCCGAACACGGTCTGGAAGATCTGCCCATCCTGTAGGATCTGCAGCCCGATACGCCGTTCGCCCCACGCGTATCGGCAACTGGCGTAATCCGCGCAGCCGAGCGCCAGCGGCGAGGCGGGGTTTGCCGCGACTTCGGCTTCGGCGGCCGCCTGGTTGCGCCCGGCCTGGCCGAACGAGTAGTTCCAGACTTCGTTGCTGTACTCGAGATAGACGTGCAGCTTCGGATTCAGAGTCGCGTGCATCAGCGTGGCCAGTTGCGTCACGTAACCGGTGTCCGCCTGGTCCGGGATGTTGATCCAGATATCCTTCTGCAACGTGTTCGCCAGCAGGATCGCGTATTCCCACGACGCGCCCTGCACCGATTGCTGCGTCGCCATCTGCGGCGTAGTGCGTTGCGACCAGCCCGTCAGCGTCACGCCGTTTGTGGCAGTGAAATCCATGAAGCGCAGCGTGGTGAAACGGCCGAGCAGGTTGAGGTAGGGCGTGGTGAAGACCTGGCCCGGCGTCTTCCACCACAGCTTGCCGTTCGGCGCTGTCTGCGGCCGTATCAGCGTAACGTTGGTGACGCCGCTGCCCACCGCCGCCGTGGCGCTGCGCTGGGTTGCGGTGAACGACAGGATCAACGAGGTGCCGGCGCCGCTGTCTGCCACCACCACCTGCGCGGTGCTGGTGTTGGTGGCGGCGTTGTAGGACATCCCCGTGACCGAACCGCTGCCGGCGATGGTGAACGCCACGTTGGCGATGCCCTGGAAGGCCAACTGGTAGGTGCCCGCGAGCAGGCTGTTGCCGGCCGAATCCGCTACGCAGCACAGCACGACACTGCCGGCATCCTGCGTCGGCCAGCCTTGGGCGTCCACGTTCGCCGCTTCGTCCCAGGGAGTCCCCGCGGTGCCCCAGTGGCGCGACTGCTTCATCGCATCGACGAAGAAAGATTCCACCGCGTAGTCGTTCACGCCGCCGATGTTGACGCCGATGTCCACCGGCTGGGTATCGGACTGCGCCCGGGCTTGGCCGCAGCAGGCGAACAGGGCGGACAGCAGGAGAACCAGGATGAAGCGCATGGCCTGTCATAACAAGACCGTATCAAACGTGCAATCCTGGGTTGTCTTGCCACGCTGCCTCTAGCCCCGGATGGCCGGCATTTCTACGGCGAGGTAAGAAAGCAAGCAGTCCCTGTTTGGAAGAAAGGACCAAAAAGCTTTTGCTTTGCACGCAAGCTCGGCAGCCAAGGTGCCGCCGGACACACCGAGGCGGCCAAGCGGCGCAGAGAGCAAAAGTTTTTGCTTCTTTTTTTTCAAAAAAGAAGGCCTTGCCTGCTTACCCGAGAGTCAGCCGAACCGCCCTCGATGCACGTGCCCTGCTCCCTACAAGGCGGACAGCGCGGCCAGCAGAACCAGCGCGCGCGATGTCGCCAGCTTGGAATCGCCGTGGCGCAGTTCGCTGTAGAGCACGCAGGCCGACGCCGCGGCCACAAGCGCGCCGCCCATACGGCGTGTCGGCCGCATCGTCATCATCAGCCCGCCGGCCACTTCGGCGCCGGCCGCTATCCTCATGTCGCCGCGCGACCAGCCCAGATGGCGGAACAGTCCGACGTAGCTCTTGTCGCCGGCTAGCTTGTCTGCACCGGCGACGGCCACGGCCGCGCCGACGGTTGGGAAAAGCATGGACATTCTGTTTGATCCTCCGGCTTGCCAACGCCTGACGGCGGCGGGCGTTTGCGAAGGAAGAAAGGCCTTCTTTTTTGAAAAAAAGAAGCAAAAAACTTTTGCTACCTCGCCGCTACGGCGCTTCGGCGTGTCCTGGACAGCCCGGACGCTGCAAATGCGGGGGAAGCAAAAGTTTTTTGGTCCTTTTTTTCAAAAAAGGACTGCTTCCTTCCTTGCTAAACGTGCTCCGCCTGTTCAGCCGGTATCAGCGCGTCATCGATGTCGCGCGCGCGCACATAGGCCGGGCGGGCGCTCAGGCGGTCGAAATACGCCGAGAACGCCGGCCGCTTTTCGATGATGCCGAACATCATGCCCCAGCCGACCTGCGAGCCCAGATAGAGGTCCGCTGCCGAGAAACGGTCGCCCACCAGATAGTCGCGGCCAGTTAGCGCGTCTTCCAGCGTCTGCATGGTCAGGTCGAAGCTGCCGTAACCGGCCATTCCCTGACGGCCTTCGGGCACCTCGAAGTTCATCGCCTTGTTGGTGACCGCCGCCTCCACCGGTCCGGCGGCGAAGAACAGCCAGCGGTAATACGGTGCACGCAGCCGGTCGCCAGGCGGTGGGGCCAGGCCGGCACCGGGAAACGCGTCGGCCAGGTAGGCGCAGATGCCGGCACATTCGGTCACCACCTGCCCGTCATGCGTCAGCGCCGGCACCTTTCCCATCGGGTTGATCGCCCGGTAGGCATTGCCCTTCATCTCCGGACCATACGCCATCAGTTCGGTCCGGTAGGGGTGCCCCACTTCTTCCAGCATCCAGCGGACGATGCGCCCGCGCGTCTTGGGATTGGTGTAGAACACGAGCCCGGCCATTTTAGTCCTCCTTTTGTTCACGGGAGGCTACAACCGTTCCGAACGGCCGGACAACAAAAAACGCCCTGCCGGATTGTCCCGGCAGGGCGTTGCACAAGCGGAACGCGGCTGGTGGCTTACGCCGCCTTGCGCGCGGCGTCGCCGGCGAACATCTCCACGATTGCCGTATTGAACTGCTTCAGGTCATCGGGCTTGCGGGACGTGACCAGCATGCCCTCACGCACCATCGGTTCGTCCACCCAGGTCGCCCCGGCGTTGCGCAGATCCGTTTGCAAGGACGGCCAGGACGTCATCTTCTTGCCGCGCACGGCGTCCGCCTCGATCAGCGTCCACGGACCGTGGCAGATTGCCGCGATCGGCTTGCCCGAGGTGGCAAAACTCTTGACGAACGCCACCGCCTGCTTGTCCACGCGCAGGTAATCCGGATTGGCCACGCCGCCCGGCAGCACCAGCCCGTCGAACTGCTCCGGCTTGACGTCCGCCAGCGTCTTGTCCACCGGCAGGCTGTCGCCTTTTTCGTCGTGGTTCATGCCCTGAATGGTGCCGGATTTCAGCGACACCACCATCACTTCGGCGCCGGCCTCGCGCAGCGCCTTTTGCGGCTCCGTCAGCTCCACCTGCTCCACGCCGTTTGTGGCGAGAATGGCGATCTTCTTGCCGTCGAGTGTGCCTGCCATCTGGTTTTCCCTTTTATGTTGTCAGGGAACAACGGGAGAGACGGCACAGGGTTGAGAGACTTGCGGTCACGGACGAGGGAGAAAGCAAGGCCTTCTTTTTTGAAAAAAAGAAGCAAAAAACTTTCACTCCCTGTCGGCGGCTGAAGGACAGGTGCGCGACAGCGGAGTCAAAAGTTTTTTTGCTTCTTTTTTCAAAAAAGAAGGCCTTGCTTCCTTCAATACTCAAACTGATACGACAACCCGATAGTCGACCCAGGATCGTTCTCCGGGGTAGCCCCCTGCACGCTCCCCCCGCCCGTCGCCAACTGCGCGTTCGCCTTCAAATGCTTCGTCAGATCGATCTGCACCTCCGCCGCCGTCCCGCCGCCGGACGTCGCCTGCTTCGCCCCGACGTACACGCCGCGCGCCACGTAACGCCCGGCTTCCACCGTGGCGCCTGTGCTGGCGCCGCCACCGCCGCCTACCGATAGCCGGTCCAGCCCCAGCCCCTTGCGCACGGCGCCGAGCGGGTCCGCGCCGCTGCCCGTCACGCCGGACAGCTCGGCCAGAGCGGAGGCGATCTCCGCGATCTGGATGGCGGAGAGGTCCTTGACGCTGCTGCCGAATAGCAGGTGGGCGAGTATCTCGTCTTGCGGCAGGTCCGGCACGCTGGAGAGCTTGATGGTCGGCGCGTCGGCGTAGCCGCCCACGGTCAGGGTGGCGTCCACGCTGCCGGAGTTGCTGTCGGCGATGAAGTCCAGGGTCGGGTCTATCTTGTTGGTCACGCTGGTGCCGTCGAAGCCGACTTCGCCGTGGGTGAAGTTCAGCGTGGTGCCGGCGACGCTTATGCTGCCGCGACGCATCTCGAAGCCGCCGGAGATCTGCGGGGCGGCGCTGGTGCCGGCGATGGTCAGCTTGCCGCCGAGTTCGCTGTCCAGCCCGTGGCCACGCACGAAGATGTTGCTGGGCGCATCGAGCACGATGGCCAGGCGCACCACGCTGTTGGAGGGGACGGGCGGCGGCGCCGGCTTGTCGCCGGGCCGGCGCACGTGCAGCACGGCCACGCTGGGCGGCAGGCCGTTCGGGATGTTGATGTCGGCTTTCTCGACGAAGATCTTGCCCGCGGCGTCCAGTGTGCCGGCGGCCTGGCCGTGCACGGCAAGGTTCGCGTTAAGCGTCGCGGTCAGCAGGTCGCTTGCCAGCGGACGGGCGTGGTCGGCGGTGAAATGTATGTCCACCGGCACGCCTGGGGCGAGCACGCCGACCGTGCCCGTGGCGCCCAGCGTTCCGTCGCCCGCCTTGGCGGTGAAGGTGTCGATGCGTACGGTGTCGCCGGCTGCGACCAGCCTGGCCGTGATGGCGGTGAGGCGCACGCCTTGGACGAAATCCTGGATTTCGCCACGGTCCAGCGTGACGGTGCCGCCGATGCGCGGGGCCGCAATGGAGCCGGATACCGTCGCGTCGAGCGCCAGGTTGCCTGCGGCGCGCTGCCCGCTGGCGCCCAGGATCGGGTCCAGCAAGGTGAGGTCCGTGTGGCCGGTGGCGTGCAGCGACAGAGGGCCGCCGGCGGCGAGCGGCGCCGTGCCGTTTGCGGCGAAGCCCAGTTTCGGGCCGCCTGACAGGCGCGCGTCGATGTGCGCCGCAGTGCCGGCGAGCGCGGCGGTGGCGAGCAGCGAGACCGGCTGCAGGGACGCCGCCGGCCCGCTACGCACGTGCAACCCGGTGGCCTGCAGGCGCAGCGTGCCTTGCGGCGCCGCGGTGGTGCCGGACAGCCTGGCGTCGGCCGTCAGCACGCCGGAGGCCTGAAGGCTGGGGGCAAGCGGACGCGCCAGGTCCGGCGTGACACCGCGCAGGGTGGCGGTGAGCGCCAGCGTGGGGGCCACGCGCCCGGCCACATCCAGCGTGGCCGGCGCCGACCCTGGCGGCCCGAAGGCCAGGTGCAGCCCGTCCACGCTCGTGCTTGCGCCGAAACCGACCCGGGCCGGGGAGCGCAGGCGCAGCGCCTCGCCTTTGTAGCCGGCGGTCAGCGCGGAGAGCGTCACCTGGTGCGCGGGCACGTCCAGCCTGGCGGCCGCCTCGAAGCTGGCGGGCGCCGCCTGCACGTCCAGCGCCGCGTCCGTATGCAGCAGCAGGGCGGTGAGCGGCCCGTTTACCGTCGCGTGCGCCTGGCCGGTGACGCCGGCGGCGGCGATGCCGTCTATCAAAAGTGCCAGCGCCACGTCCGGCTTGGCCACCGGGTCCGCGACGTGGCCGGTCAGCGAGACGTGGCCGATCGCATTCTTGCCGGCTGCCAGGCCGGTGGCCTGCACGTCGACGCGCGCGTCCGGGTGGCCTGCGCGCTGTGTCGTCTCGATGCGCGCGGTCAGGCCGCCGGCCAGCGACTGGCCGGTCAGCGCGTCCAGGTCGGCCAGCCGGGTCAGCCGCGCGTTCAGCGTGCCGGTCGGCACCGTCTCGCCGTGGGCCAGAACCAGGTCGGCGGTGGCGGCCAGGCTGCGCCAATCCGCCCGCGTCAGTACGGCGTGAAAGGCGCCGTCCGGCTGGCGGGCGAGATTCGCGTCCAGCAGCACCGGGCTGCCGGCAAAGCGGCCGCTGGCCGTGATGGTGCCGGAGGGGCTGGAAGGCAGGCCCTGCGCGCGGATCGCGGCGGTGATCGGGCCGCGTGGTATGGCGCGTGTGCCTACGTCGCCCTTGATGTCGGCCTGCAGCGCCAGGCCGCCCGGTGCGCCGTCCACCCGGCCGGCGGCGGTGAGCGCGCCTGCCACTTGCGGCGAGAGGGCGGCAAGGTCGCGCAGGCCAACATGCCAGGCGAGCGCCAGCGTGCCGGCCAGATCCGTGCCGGTGACGTCCGCATGGGCGGCGTGGCCGTCCACCACGGCGCGGCTGATGGTGAAATCCTGGCCGTCCAGCCGCGCGGTGGCGCCGTAGGTGGTGGTGCCGAGTAGGGTGGGCAGCGGGGCCAGGCCGCCGGTGAAGCGGGCGGTGCCGTCCACCGCCACGTCGCTGGTCTCGCCGTGCCGCGCCAGCGTGGCCACCGCTTCGGTGGAGCCCTGGATGTCCGTGTGGCCGATGGCGGCGAACGGGGCGAGGCTGGGGATGATCGTGTGCAGGCGGGCGGACAGGTCGCCGCGCGCCTGGGCGGTGCCGTCAGCGCTGATCAGCGGGTGCTTGAGGGCGAAGCGGATGGGCAGGGTGGGTTGGTCCAGTTGCGCGTGCACCGTCAGGTCCAGCGGGGCGGCGGCGAACAGGCCGGGCTGCGGCGGCGGCAGCACCAGGCCGGTTAGCACGGCATGCGCGTCCACCGCGCCGCGGTTGCCGCCGGCCTCCAGCGTGAGGGCGGCGATGCTGGCGCCGCCGCCGCGCACGCCGTGCAGGTCCGCGTGCGCGGTGACGTCCGGGGTGGTGAACGGGCCGTGCAGGTGGGCGGTTAGGGCGATGCTGTCCCAGGACAGGTCGGGGCGCGGCGCCATTGCCGGGGCGTTGGCGTCTATATCGAGCGACGCGCTACGGCCCGGCAGATCGACCGAGCCGTGCGCGTTCGCGTGTAGCGGGCCGGCGGCCAGGGTCATGTCCGTCCGCTCCGCGCTGCGGGGGCCGGCGATGGTGGCGTGCAGCGACAGCGCGCCCAAGGCGGGGACAGCGGCCAGGCCGGAGACCAGCCCGCCGGATGGCTCGGCGGCGTCCAGCACGGCGTTGATCGAGGCGGCATCCAGGCGACCGTCGAGACGGTAGGTGCCGGGCCCGTCCAGCCGGTCGATCGCCACTTTGGCGTGGGCGTCGTCCAGCGACGCTACCTGCGCGGAGCCGGCCAGATGCAGGATCGCCGCATGGCCGGCGACGGGGGCGCCCAGGGTCAGCCGCGCCACGTCCAGCGATTGCAGGTCGATGTGCACCGGCAGGGTGAAGCCGCCTTTCGAGGGTGGCGCCGGTTTCGCGGCGGGGGCGGGCAGGCGCAGGACGTCCATCGCGGACGCGCTCAGCCGCGCGATCCTGGCCGTGCGGCCGATCAGCGCCAGCGGCGACCAGTCGAGTGCCACGTTGTCGAGCGTCAGCCAGGTGCCTTTAGTGTCGTGCACTTCCAGGTGTGCGAGGCGCAGCGCGTCCGGGAAGCGGCCGGACAACCCGCGCAAGGCCACCATGCCGCCGGACAGGCTGTCCGCCTGGGTCTCGATAAGGCGGCGGCCCGGTCCGGTGTTGGCCAGCGCCAGGGCCGCCACCACCAGTGCCACGGGCAGCAGCACGGTTACGCCCGCCACCCAGAGCAGGATCTTGCGTAGCCGGTGCCGGCGGGGCTGGACTTCGCTCAAAACGCCTGCCCCAATCCCAGATAAAGCTCGTAGCTGTCGCCGCCCTGTATGCGGGTGATGGGCGTGGCGATGTCCACCCGTATCGGGCCGATCGGCGTGTAGTAGCGCGCGCCTATGCCCGCACCTTCCTCCAGTCTGCCGCCGAACGGCGCGCTGCTCGCGTTCACCTGGCCAGCGTCCACGAACACCACCACGCCTATGTTGTGCCACACGCGCTGGCGCAGTTCGATGGTCGCCGCGTCGATGGCCGCGCCGCCGGCCGGCGTGCTATCGGGGAAGGCGGGGCCGATCGACTGGTAGCGGAAGCCGCGCACGGTGGCCGAGCCGCCGCCGTAGAAGCGCTGGTCCGGCGGCAGCTCGAACTGGCTGGCGCCCTGGGCGCTGCCGACCAGGCCGCGCAGGGCGATCACCGACTGGCCCGGCCTGGCGAGGCCGAGGCTGTGCAGGTCGAAATACGTGCTGGCGGTGCCTTGGAGAATGACGAAGGTGCTGTCCTGCCCTGACAGGCTCTCCGTGGGGGTGGCGATCAGCGTGGCGCGCAGGCCGTGCAGCGGGTCGTCCAGCGGGGTGGCCACGTCCGTGCTGTCGTATTTGCCGGTGACCGGCAGGGCCAGCAGCGTGTAGTCCCGCGTGGTGCCTTCCTGCAGGATGGATTCCTGGGTGGCGGTGACGCCTACGCTGGCCGTCCAGCGCTTGGACAATTTGCGGGACAGGACGGCACCGGCGATCTCCGCGGTCTGGTTGTAGCTTATCAGGTCCTGTTTCAGCGCGGACAAATCCAGCTCGAGCTGCTGGTCGCGGTGGTAGTAGTCGGGTTTTACGAACTGCGCGCGCGCCAGGTAGCCGAGGCCTTTGTCGGCACTGCCGCCCAGGCCGGTTAGGGTGCCGGTTAGGGTGAGCTGCTCGGCGTTGCCGAACAGGTTGCGGTGCGTCCAGGTAACGCCGGCGCTGCCGCCCAGATCGGTGGAGTAGGCAATGCTGAAGGTCACGGCGTGCAGCTTGCGCTCGCTGACGTCCACGCGCAGCGGGATGCGGCCGGCGGCGTCCAGGGTTTTCGCGGCGCTGATCTTGACGCCGGAGAACACGCCGACCGAGGCCAGGTCCTGCCGCGCCGCCTCTATCTTGCTCGGCTGGTAGAGTTCGCCGGGGTAGATGAGCAGGCGGCGGCGCACGTAGCTTTCGTGCGTGCGGACCAGGCCGGTGATGCTGATCGAGCCGATGTCCACCCGCGGGCCGGTGGTGACGCGGAAGCGCACGTCCAGCGCATGCGCGTCGGGGATTTCGGTGGCGACGGGCGGGTCCACGCGGGCCAGCGCGTAGCCGTCCTCCTGCAAGGCGGTCAGCAGCTTGTTGCCGGCACCGAGCACGTCGGAGGCCACGGCCGGCGCGCCGGGGGTGAGAGTAAAGGCGCGGGCGGGCCCGGCGGGAACTGTGCCGTCCAGCTCCACGTGGCGCAGGTGGAAGAGCATACCCTTGTCGATGTGCACCAGCACGGCGGCGGGGGCGGCTTGCGGCAGGGCGGAGAGCGTGTCCGGCAGCGTGGTGTTGTCCAGCGACTCGCCGGCGATGGTGACGCTCACCTGCGCCTGGTAGTAGCCGAAGCTGTCCAGCGCGGTGTGCACGCGGGCGACGTCGGCCCGCGCGCGCGCGACCAGGGCGAAGGGGGAGGCGGGCGCGGGCTTGCGCAGGGCCGCGAGTTGCGAGCTGCCGGTGATGGCGGCGTCCAGCGCGGCGTTGCCGGTGGTGTCGATCTTCAGCGTGTAGGTGACGGGGTCTGCGGCGCGTGCTTCGGCGGTGACGAGCGCGGCGCCGGTGCACAGGATGCGGCTTGCCGCTTTCAAGCCTTTCATCGGGGGTGGTAACGGGGGCTTGGGGTGGGGGTTTCAGGAAGCAAGCAAGGCCTTCTTTTCTGAAGAAAAGAAACAAAAGACTTTTGCTTCCCCGCCTGCACGACGGCCCGTGTTCGTCCTGCAGGCATGCAAAGCTGGCAGGACCAGACCGGGCCGTGGTGCAGGCGACAGGAGTAAAAGTTTTTTGCTTCTTTTTTGCAAAAAAGAAGGCCTTCCTTGCTTCCCGCAACCCAGCACCCCGCTCCAGCCTGTTGCGGCGCAGCGTGCCTGCCCTAACCTCGCCTCCTATGTCAGACGCGCTAGCAATCCCCGTAAAGCTCGCCGGGCAGAGCACCCGCGCCGCCGCCCTGATCATTGCCGCTGCCCTGTTCATGGAGCAGCTGGACGGCACCGTGCTCGCCACCGCACTGCCCGGCATGGGACGCAGCTTCGGCGTCGATCCGCTGCACATGAACATCGCACTCACTTCGTACCTGCTCAGCCTGGCGGTGTTCATCCCGGCCAGCGGGCAGGCGGCGGACCGGTTCGGCTCGCGCACCGTGTTCCGCACGGCGATCGCGCTGTTCACGCTCGGCTCCGTGCTGTGCGGCGTCTCGCAGTCGCTGGCCATGCTGGTGGGCAGCCGGGTGCTGCAAGGGATCGGCGGGGCGATGATGATGCCGGTCGGCCGGCTGGTTCTGCTGCGCACTGTGCCGAAGGCTGAGCTGGTTTCGGCGATGACCTGGGTGCTAGTGCCCGGCCTGGTCGGGCCGGTGATAGGACCGCCGCTCGGCGGCTTTTTCGTGACGTATCTAAGCTGGCACTGGATCTTCTACATCAACGTGCCGATCGGCATCGTGGGTTTCCTGCTGACCGGGCGCTACATCGTGCAGCTGCGCGAGCCGGTTCGGCTGCGGTTCGATCTTCTTGGTTTCGCTCTTTCCGGGTTGTGCCTGGCAACGCTGATGTTCGGCTTCGAGCTGGCCAGCCGGAGCGCGGTTTCCGTCTGGGAGAGCTGTGCCATACTTGGCGGCGGGGTGCTGGCCGGTTTGGCCTATGTGCGGCATGCGCGCCACGCGGAGAACCCCGTGCTGGATCTGCGGCTGATGCGTGTGCCCAGCTTCGCCGTATCGGTGTGGGGCGGCTCGCTGACCCGCATCACCGGCGGCGCGCTGCCGTTCCTGCTGCCGATGATGCTGCAATTGGGCTTCGGCGTCACCGCCGCGCGCAGCGGGCTGATCACATTTTCCAGCGCCGCCGGCGCCATGCTGATGAAGGCCGCCGCACCCGCAATCCTGCGCCGCTGGGGGTTCCGCAACACGCTGATGTGGAACGGCGTGCTGGCCACGCTGCTGCTGATGAGCGCCGCGCTGTTCAGGCCCAGCGTGCCGGTGGCGGTGATCGTGACCGTGATGTTCGTGGGCGGGTTCTTCCAGTCGTTGCAGTTCACCGCCTACAACACGGTGGCCTACGCGGACATCCCGCGCGCGCAGATGAGTGCGGCGACCAGCTTCTACACCACGTTCCAGCAATTGATGCTGAGCGCGGGTATCTGTGCGGCGGCTGCGATCCTGGCGGGATCGATGGCGGTGCAGCGGCACGTCTGGCCGGCGCTGTCGGATTTCTCGGTAGCCTGGGTGGTGCTTGGGCTGGTGACGCTGGTGGCGGTGCCGGTGTGCGGGCTTCTGTCACGCACGGCGGGCGACGACATGTCCGGGCGTGCTTCGAACCCGCGTTGAGCGAAGGCAAGAAAGGCCTTCTTTTTCGAGAAAAAGAAGCAAAAAGCTTTTGCGAGCGCTGTCGCGGACCTTTCCACGAAATCGCGACAGCGGAGTCAAAGTTTTTTGGTCCTTTTTTTCAAAAAAGGACTGCTTGCTTTCTCTGGTTTGCCATCAACGCGCGTCGATAGTTGTGTAGCAAAAGACACAGGATTCCCGCGTCGTGGATTAGCCCGTTGCGGAGGCCGTTCCGGTCGGATACCAGCGATGTGCAAATCGGAACGGTCCGGATACGGAGTGTTCTCCGTGTCGATCAGGCGGATTCTATTGGCTGGTGCGTCTGCGCTCGCGCTGCCGGCTGTCGCCGCCGCGCAGCCGGTTGCGGGCCCTTACGTCAGCCTGGGTGCGGGCGTGAACCTGCAGCAGAACGACATCGTAACGCCGGCGCCTATCCTGCGAACGGATTACAGCAACGTCGTCTACAAGTTCCACCCAGGCTTCTCGGGCAAGGTCAGCGCAGGCTACGGGCTGGGCAACGGATTGCGCGCGGAGATCGAGGGCGACTACCTCGACAACGTGGTGCGCGGCGGCGAGGTCGTCTTGCCGGACGGCGTGAACACCCCCCGCCGCGCCGGCGGGCTGGAGCAAAAATACGGCGGTTTCGTCAACGTGCTGTACGATTTCAGCCTCGGTCTGCCGGTCCAACCGTATGTGGGCGTCGGCGCGGGCGGCCTGGCCGTGCAGCACAACGACTTCAACCAGAGCGCCGAAGGTGTGGTGACCGTGCCGCCGCCGCCGATTCCGGGTGGCAAGCCGTTCGGCTACACGCACAACCAGGTGGTGGGCGGCTTCGCCTATCAGGGGATCGCCGGCTTCGCGGTGCCGCTGGGCTTCCTGCCGGGTCTGTCGTTTACCGCCGAGTATCACTTCATCGGCCTGCTGGATCCGTTGCCGGCGTTCCAGACGGAGCTATCCCGCTACGTGCTTGTAAGCGCGCACTGCGCACCCGGGCAGTCCTGCCCTTTCTTCGAGGGTTACAAGCACATTGAAATCGAGGGTAACCGCCACTTCACCAACGATTTCAACCACGACATCGTCCTGGGCTTCCGCTACGCGCTGTTCCAGCCGCGGCCGCGGGTGATCAGCAGCGACCTTCCTACTGCCGTTCCATCAACGCTCATTGTTGATCGCACCTACCTTGTCTTCTTCGATTGGGACCGCGCCGACCTTACCGCTCGCGCCCGCCAGATCGTGGCCCAGGCCGCCACCGCCGCGCAGGGCGGCACAACGCGCATCGAGGTGGACGGCTACACCGACCTCTCCGGCACGCCGGCCTACAACCAGCGCCTGTCCGTGCGCCGGGCGCAGAGCGTGAAGACCGAGCTGGTGCGCGACGGCGTGCAGGCTGGGGAGATCACCATCAGCGGCCACGGCGAGACCAGCCCGCTGGTGCAGACCGCGGCCGGCGTGCGCGAGCCGCAGAACAGGCGCGTCGAGATCATCCTGCGCTGATCACACGCCTTTTCGATCGTGACCGGCGCATCGGACGCCCGGCGGCCCCCGGAATCCCCGCATTGGGGATACGCCGCGCCTCCAGCGCGCTTGCCTGGGCCGGCTGCGCGAAAGGGTTCTGCCTGGCGTCCGGCGCGGCTGGTGGCATGCTTTGCTGCGGCGCGGAGACAACAACGGCCAGCCCCGGCGCCATGCCGCCAGACGGCACGTATAAGGTGTCCAGGTAGCTGCCGACCGCGCTCTGTGTCACCAGCCACCGGTAGGTTGTGTGCCCTGTATAGCCTTCCGTGGGAACGAGCTTCACGTCCGGCAGCCCCGCCATACGCTGTGCGAGCCAGGCGTCGCGCGGGTGGCCGGCGCTGTAGATCAGCGTCGTAAGCGGCGGGTTATCCTGGGCGGCGTAATAGGCGGCCAGGTCGATGCCGAGGTTGCGGTCGTGACGGTACAGACGGGCAAGCTGCGGGTAGCGCGCCAGCGTGGCGCCGCTGTCATCCTCCAGCCTCAGTGTGGTCGGTACGCTGAAGCAGAGCAGCCGCTGCGCCGGAAGATCGCAGGCGAACTTGATGGCGCCGGCCCCGCCTGCCGAAATGCCGAGCACGAATACGTTGTCCGGCCGCAGGCTGTCGATGATCCGGCGCAGGCTCGCCAGGCAGGATGCGTAGTCCGCGCCGAGGCCGGGGATGCCGGCCAGGGCGAAGCAGCGCCGGCGGTCATGGATCAGCATCAGATGCGTGTCATGATTGAACAGCAGATGCGCAGGCAACGCGAATTCCGGGTTGTTGCCGCTGAACACGACGGTCAGCGAGCGGGCGGTCTGGCTTTTCAATAATACAACGGAAGGCTTTTCCGCTTCGGGCGAGGCCGGCCCGGCCCCGCCCAGGCCGAGTTCCGCAAGCAGGCGCGCGCCATCCATGTAGCGCCGGGCGATCTGCGATCGCGGTCTGGGCTGGGCCACGTCCGGACCGGCCCCGTCCTGCTTCGAGAGCAGAACGGCGCCGTTGCCTTCGACGATCAGGTTGTAAGGCCTGCGCTCGATTTGCGGCACGCCCTCAAGCCGATCGAACGTCGCCGGGATCTTCATTTGAACCTGCTGCCATGTTTTGAAGGCGTTATTCGTTATGCGCGGGTCCATGCTGCAGGTTCGCGCAATCGCGGCGCGCGAGGACCGCCGGACTTGTAGCCGCGGCCCTCTACGCCCCGATCTGCGAGAAACCGCAGGTTAGTCCGTTGACGACGCGCAGTTGCTGCTCACCGCCGTGAAAGTGCCGGCGATGACAGGCTTGCCGTTGATGACTTCGATGAAACTTGTTCCCTGGATCTGAGGATGTCCCAGCACGCCCGAGAACGTGATGAAGCTGCCTGCGTTATCCAACGGTATTTCCGCCGTGAAACCGTAGGCCCTGGTGAAAAAGCTGCCCTGAGTTCCGTCTATCGTCACGGTCCCGCTATTGGGAAGCCCCAGCACACTGCCGTCTTCGACAAGCGTCGCGCACAGCGTTGCGCCATTATATTGCGTCGGCTTCGCATTGGTTACGGTCAGCAGGTAGGAGCCGGTGAGGTTGTTCGCGGCGAGAGCCGGAGTGGCGACCGTCGTTACGGCTGCCGCCAACAGGAGACGCTGAAGCGTGTTCATGGCCAGGGTGATCCTCCACCCAGCGGCCACACGCCACTGGTTAAAAGAGTGTTAAATTACGTTACTTTTTACAGCAATGGAAAACGGCCGGCCCACTACAAAACAGTAATCATGATGTCGTGATGAGTATAATAGTGTGGATTGAAGCTTCCGGTTGAATATTACTACCTCCGCGTGTGGAGCGTCTTTCTACGCTCTGCCTCACCCCACCGGCAGCCATACGCTGAACACCGCACCCCGCCCTGCCTCGCTGTCGATCAGCAGCACCCCCCGGTGCCGGTTGACGATGTGCTTGACGATCGCCAGCCCCAGTCCCGTCCCTCCCATTGCGCGCGACCGGCTCGCGTCCACGCGGTAGAACCGCTCGGTCAGCCGCGGCAAATGCTGGCGCGGTATGCCCGCGCCGTCGTCCTCCACGCTCATCACCACGCCCGGCCGCGCCGGATACTTCCCCCCCGGTGGCGCCAGCGACAGGCCAAGCCGGACCGTGCCGCCCTGGCGGCCGTATTTCAGCGCGTTGTCCAGCAGGTTTCCCGCCACCTGCTCCAGCTGGTCCATGTCGCCCAACACGCGCGGCAGGTCCGGCCGCACCTGCAGGTTCACCGTCACGCCGCGCGCGGAGATGCCCAGCTGGAAGCCGGCCAGCACGCGCTCCATTACGCCCTGCATGTCCACCTGCTCGGCCGGCGGCTGGTGCTCCGTGATCTCGATGCGCGAGAGCGACAGCAGGTCGTCGATCAGCCGGCCCATACGCTCGGCCTGCTCGGCCATGATCTTCAGGAAACGCGCCTGCGCCGGCGGGTCGTCGGCGGCCGGCCCGCGCAGCGTGGCGATGAAGCCGACCAGGCTGGCCAGCGGCGTGCGCAACTCGTGGCTGGCGTTGGCCACGAAATCGGCGCGCATGCGTTCCACCGCGCGCTCCCGCGTCCGGTCGTACAGCACCGCCAGCACGCCACCGCCGCCCGACAGCGGCGAGTCCAGCGCCACCACCATCGCCTGCACGTCGCGCGGCACAGGCACCGGCACGCGCAAATCTGCGCGCTGCGCCGCCGCCGCCGGCCCGTGCGCGACCGCCCTGTCGATCGCCGCGCGCAGCTCCGGGTGGCGCAGCACGGCGCCTATGCCGTCCCCGAACGCGGTGCGCGCCGCGGCGTTGGCCCGGCGCACGCTGCGGTCCGCCCCCAGCACCAGCAGCGGGTCCGGCAGCCGCTCCACGATGGAGGCCTCCGCGCGCAGCAGCCGGTCCACCAGCGCGCTCTGCTCGCCTAGCGTGGCGGAGATCTGCTCCACCTCGCTCAGCACGCCCGCCCCCAGCAAGCGCGGCGGCTTCGTGCCGGACCGAGCACCAGTGCCGGCCAAATGCAGCAAAGCCGTGAGCGTGCGCAGGTCGTGCGCCCACACCAGCGCCAGGCCGAACGCGCCTACGATGACGGCGAGCGCTGCGGCGAGGGCGGCTTTCGGGTTGGCTTGGCCTTCGGTCACCAGGACCATCAGGGCGAGCAAGGGCACGCCGGCAATGGCGGTGGTTACGCGTAGGGCGGTCAGGAGCATTTAAGTAAGGCAAGGCCTTCTTTTTT
>CAXTJZ010000018.1:3710-29151 GCA_964244695.1 uncultured Acetobacteraceae bacterium | reverse complement strand
CTTCCTACAAATCCGCCCGGAACTGTATGATCCGCGCCTCCGCTTCCTCCCTGTCAAACCGCAACGCCCGCCCAGCCACCGCCGCCTGAAACCCGGCGCGCGCCATGTTTGCCAGTTCACGCCGCCGCAGCTCCGGCGTCGCCTCCACCTTGCGCCACGGCCCCAGTCGGCGTTTGCGCGCGTGTATCAGGGCCGCGGCGAGCTCGTGCTCGGGGTTGTCCAAAGCGGCTTCCCGGGCCAGCTCGCCCGGCACACCCTTGTTGGCGAGATGCGCACCGATTGCCCGGCGGGACCGGCCGGCGCGCGCGAGTGAGCGGACACGAGACTGTGCGAATGCCTCGTCGCTGATGGCGCCCGACTCGGCAAGCCGCTGCACCAGAGCCGCGATCGCGGATCGCGCGCGCGCTGCCACGGCGGCAACCGCGTCAGCCTCGGCCCCGGCCTGGCGAGACCAGCGGTCCACCCGGCGTTGCAGGACGCGCGAAAGTCCGGCCTGCGTCGCGGCATAACGCGCCAGGTGCGTCAGCGCGGCCGCCTGCAGGTTGGCTGCATCCGGCTCCGGGAGGGGGCGGGGCTCACGGCGGCTGGCGGGTTTTTTATCCTGGTTACGCATTTGCCACCCAGCCTGCCACGCGGCGGTATTGCGCGAAACCGTCCGCAATCCGGCAACGTTCCGCCTGCGAACGCTCAAATCCACCAGGAGGTCCCATGACGAACACCACACGGCTTGCCGCAGCCGCCTGCCTCAGCGTCTGTCTGCCGCTCGGCGCGATGGCCCAGGATGCCAAGCCGCAGCCTGCGCCGGCCGCGCCTGCCATGGCAGCGCCTGCGACAGGCAACCCGAACCTGTCGGTGGCCACCGTGAAGATGGATGGCGGCATGCGCGCCAGCAAGTTCATCGGCGCCACGGTCACCGGCGGCGGCAACCAGGATCTGGGCACCATCAATGACTTGATCCTGGACAAGGACGGCCACGCAATACTGGGCGTTATCTCGGTCGGCGCCGTGCTCGGCGTGGGCGGCAAGCTGGTGGCTGTGCCGTTTGGTTCGTTGCAGATGGGCCAGGACGGCAAAGTAGCGTTGCAGGACGGGTCTAAGGACTCTTTGGGGAAGAGCCCGGGATTCACTTACACGCAGTGAAAAGGGAGGAAGGCCTTCTTTTCTGAAGAAGAGAAGCAAAAGACTTTTGCTCCCTGTCGGGGTTTTTTCCTGCTCTACCCGGCAGGGGGTGCCAGACTGGCCAGCGCGCTGGCCAGTAGGCCAACATCGCCCACTGCGAGCACGCGGCCGTCTGACGCCGGCGACAGCCTGGCCCCGCTCCAATCCGTAACCCGCCCGCCCGCACCCTCGATCACCGGCACGATCGCGGCCCAGTCCCACATCTTCAGGTCACACTCGGCAATCACATCTATCTGCCCAAGCGCAAGCAGGCCGTAGGCGTAGCAGTCGCCGCCCCAGGACGTCCGGGCCACCGTGCCGGCAAGCCTGCGCCAAGCCGGTTCGTGCACGCCCAGCATGTCAGGCGAGGTGCAGGACAGTTCAGCCTGCGCCAGGCCGCCACACCGCCGCGTGCCGGCCACTCCACCGAACGGGCCGCTGAAGCGCGTCTTCTCACCCGCGAGCCCAACCCAACGCTCGCCGGTTATCGGCTGGTCGATGATCCCCAGGATCGGGACACCGTGGCGCAAAAGGCCGACAAGCGTGCCAAAAGTAGGCCGGCCGGTGATGAAGGCGCGCGTGCCGTCGATCGGGTCCAGCACCCAGCAGTAATCGGCGCCGGCGTTCTGCTGCCCGTCTTCTTCGCCCAGTATGCCGTGATCCGGAAAGGCAGCTGCCAACACGTCGCGCATGGCGCGCTCCGCGCCGCGGTCGGCGAGCGTGACCGGGCTGTCGTCCGCTTTCACGTCGGTGACGATACCGGTCCGGAAATACTGGCGTATCACCGCGCCTGCGGCATCTGCGGCGGCAAGGGCGGTGGTGAGGGGAACCATCAGGAAGGAAGGCCTTCTTTTTTGAAAGAAAGAAGCAAAAAACTTTTGCTCCGTCGCATCTGTAACAGCCGGATGTCTCCTGAGAGGTCACGGCAGCCGCAAATGCGGGGGAAGCAAAAGTTTTTTGGTCCTTTTTCTCAAAAAAGGACTGCTTGCTTCCTTACTTATGCGCCGGAGCAGGAGCCGGCGAAGTCGTCGACTCAGGCGAAGCAGGCGCCGTGTTCGTAGCCGCAGGTACGGCCGGCTTCTCAGCCGCACCGTTCGCCCCGGTGGGCAGCGGCAGCGGCGTGGCAGACAGCGTGTGCAGGTAGTCGATCACGTCGGCCCGGGTCTGGTCGTTGTTGATGCCGGCATAGGCCATCTTGGTGCCGGGCGCGAAGGCGCTGGGCTTGTAGAGCCACGTGTTCAGCTCGGCATAGGTCCAGGTTCCGGGCTTGCTCTTCAGCGCAGCCGAGTAGGTGTAGCTGGCCACGCTCGCGCGCGGACGGCCGACGACGCCGTAGAGGTTGGGGCCGACCATGTTAGGGCCGCCTTCCTTGAAGTTGTGGCAGGCGACGCAGATCTTCTTCGTGAACGCCTGGCCGCGCGCCGGGTCGGCCGTGGCCAGCAACGGATCGAGCGGCGGCAAGCCGGGTGCTGCCGGCGTAGCGGCAGCGGCTTCCGCGGCCGGCACGGCCTTGGCAGCTGCGGCCGCCTCGGCGTCGGCGTCAGCCTTCGTTGGCAGCGGCTCGGGGTTGGGAGACAGCGTGCGCAGGTAGTCGATAAGCGAGGCGCGCAGCTTGTCATTGGTGACGCCGGCATAGGCCATCTTGGTGCCGGGCGCGTATTCGGCGGGTTTGTACAGCCACTTGTTCAGCTGGGCGTAGGTCCATTTGCCGGTGTGGCCTTTCAGCGCCGCCGAGTAGGTGTAACCGGGGTAGCTGGCCTGCTCGCGGCCGACCACGCCGTATAGCGCCGGGCCCACCTTGTTGGCGCCGCCTTCATTGAAGTTGTGGCAGGCGACGCAGATCTTCTTGGTCAGCGCCTGGCCGTCCTCGGGCGTGGCGCTTACCAGCAATGGTGCTATCGGCGGAATAGGTGCTTCGGCCGGGGCGGATGGCGCGGCTGTGGGCGCATCGGCACCCTTAATATCCAGCGCGCTCTTGGCCAGGCGCTCGGGGTGCACGACGTTGTCGGCCACGATGCCTAGGCCCACGAAGGCTATTCCAGCAACCAGAACCGCGCCCGCGAGCTTGTTGAAGTCCATACTATCCATGCGACGCGAAACCCCAAGCTAATCCCGACCGAGAGGCGGTTCGTTCCCGCCCACGGCCTACCTATGTTGCAGGGCACCCTAGTGAAGTGGCACGCCCGTCACAACACCCAGGACATGGCGCGCCCACGCATTTCCGCCAGCACGCTGCCTCCAGTTACGCCGGACCACCGTATGCAGCGGAAGGAGCAAAAGTTTTTTGCTTCTTTTTTGCAAAAAAAGAATGCCTTTCTTGCTCCTGAATGTCCTGTCCAGACGAATCCTTGCTGAACCTGGCCGCAACCCTGGCCTGGGAAGCCTCCGGCATCATCCTCGCCCTGCGCGCCCGCGGCGTCGCCACCGAGCGCAAGCCGGACGACTCGGCGGTGACCGAGGCGGATCGCCAGTCCGAGCGCGCCATCGCCGCCGGCCTGCGCCGTGCCACGCCGGACATCGAGGTGGTGGCCGAGGAGGAGATTGCCGCAGGCCACGTGCCCGGCGGGGCACGGTCCTACTGGATGGTGGATCCACTGGACGGCACGCGGGATTTCGTGGCGTTGCGTGACGGCTTCACGGTCAACATCGGCCTGGTGCGCGACGGCCGGCCGGTGCTGGGCGTGGTCGCCGTGCCGGCGTGCGCGGAGCTGTTCGGCGGCATCGTCGGCCGCGGTGCCTGGCGGGAGAGTGGCGCCGGGCGGCAGGCGGTTCGCGTTCGCATGCCGCCCCAAGCGGGGTTGACAGTGCTTTCCTCCCGGCACAGCGGCGACGATCCCGGCGTGCGGGCAGTGCTGGGTGACGAAAAAGTGGCCAGCATCACGCAGGTCGGCTCGGCGGTGAAGTTCTGCCGGCTGGCCGAGGGTATGGCTGACGCCTATGTCCGGTTGGGCCGCACCATGGAGTGGGATACCGCCGGCCCGCAGGCCGTGCTGGAAGCGGCTGGCGGCTCGCTGCGCAGGCTGGACGGTGGCGCGCTGGAATACGAGAAACCGGGCTGGGCCAATCCGCCCTTCATCTGCCGGGGTGCCGCATGACCGAGATCCTACATCCGGACGACCAGGGCATCGTCAAGGCCGCCGCCCTGCTGCGCGCGGGCGCGCTGGTGGCGTTCGGCACTGAGACCGTCTATGGGCTGGGTGCCGACGCCACGCGCGGGCGCGCGGTGGCCGCCATCTTCACCGCCAAGGGCCGGCCGCATTTCAACCCGCTGATCTGCCACTACCCGAGCGCCGACCAGGCTTTCGCCCATGTGCAGGCCGACGCGCGCGCCGAGGCTCTGGCCCGTGCCTTCTGGCCCGGTCCGCTCACTTTGGTCCTGAAGCGGAACGTCGATTGCCCGGTGGACCTGCTGGCAGGCGCAGGGCTGGACACGCTGGCGGTGCGCGTGCCCGCCCATCGCGCCGCGCATTCCCTGCTTCGCCAGGCTGGGATCCCGATTGCGGCCCCATCGGCCAACCGCTCGGGCGGCGTCAGCCCGACCAGCGCTGCCCATGTGGAGGCCGATCTGGGCGGCCGGATCGCCGCCATACTGGATTGCGGCGCCTCGCCCGTCGGCATCGAAAGCACGGTGCTGGACCTGACCGCCGAGGCGTTCCTGCTTCGCCCCGGCAGCATCACGGCAGGCGCCATCGAGTCGGTAATCGGCCGCATCGGCCGCGGCATGACGCCGGCGCAGGCGCAGGCTGGCCGGACTCTTCGCTCCCCCGGCTTGCTGGTCTCCCACTATGCGCCGGGCCTGCCGGTTCGGCTCGCTGCGCAGGATGTGGCGCCGCACGAGGCGCTGCTGGCGTTCGGCCCCGCTTTGCCCGCCGCACTTACCTGGAACCTCAGCGAAGCGGGCGACCTGACCGAAGCCGCCGCCCGGCTGTTCGAAGGCCTGCGCTGGCTGGACACGCAGGGCCAGCAGGCAGGACTGACAGGCATCGCGGCGATGAGCATACCCGCGCGAGGACTGGGCGCGGCCATCAACGACCGGCTGGAACGTGCCGCCGCCCCGCGAAGGTAATGTTGCCCGCGGGAAACTCGGAGGAGGCAAACCTGTTCTGCGTTCATCCTAAGGGGAGCATGAGATATGGACGAGAACCGCGTAGAGGGAACTGTTAAAGAATTTGCCGGTAAGGCACAGGGCGCCGCCGGCGACCTGCTCGGCGACAGCAAGACATCGGGCGACGGTCGCCTGAAGGAAGCTGCGGGCCAGGCGCAGGAATATTACGGCGCTGCTGCCGACCAGATCCGCGGCTTGTCTGAGGAACTGACCGACCGCATCCACGAGACGCCACTGCTTGCGGTGCTCGGCGCGATTGGCCTGGGCTACCTCATCGGCCGTCTCAGCTCACGTTGATTGCTACGGCGGGGCTTACGCTAGCCCCGCCTTCTACCTCGTCTGGGAGCGTCGCTCCTGGACGAGTTTCGTGATGGACGCCGGTCAACGCTGGCCAGCCACATCGCAACATTAACCGTTTAGCTGCAGCAGATACCCGGAAACTACCGATACAAGCCGCTTTCGTTTTTTATACAGTAATTACGCGGTGCTACTACCGCTCGGCCGGCAGCCACGGATTTGCCAGCTGTTTCTCTCGCGGAGGCTGCACCACACTTGCCGCCGCCTCGTCGCTGGCCTGAGCCGGAACGCACCAGCCAAGCTTTCGTGAACCCTAGCCGACACTAACACCTTTCCAGAATGCCAGGCGGCCTTTGATCTCGGCAGCGGCCTCCTTCGGTTCCGGATAGAACCAGGCAGCGTCCTTGTTCTCCTGGCCATCGACCTGCAACGAGTAATAAGACGCGGTGCCCTTCCAGGGACAGACGCTGTGGGTGGCACTGTCCTTCAGGACGCTTTTCTGCACGGAGTCGATCGGGAAGTAGGCGTTGCCCTCGACCTTTACGATGTCATCGCTCTCGGCGATGACCTGGCCGTTCCAGGTGGCTTTCATTTGGTGGATCCTAAATGGAAGTAAGACCTTCTTTTCTGAAGAAAAGAAGCAAAAGACTTTTGCTTCCTGTCGGGGTTCTACCCGACAGGGAGCGGCGGGTCTCTACTCCACCGTTTCCGGCTCGCGCTCCGCCGAGCCTTCGCCGTCCTCAGGTCCGGCAACAACGGGCGGCGGCGGCGCCGCGGTGAACTCGAAGTCCAGCTTGCCGTCCTTCAGGTTCACCTTCACCGACCCGCCATGCACCAGGCTGCCAAACAGCAGCTCCTCGGCGAGCGGCTTCTTGATGTATTCCTGGATGACGCGGCCCAGCGGACGCGCGCCATACAGGCGGTCGTAGCCCCGTTCGGCCAGCCACTCCTTGGCAGCCGAAGATAGCTCGATGGTGACGTTGCGGTCCGCAAGCTGGGCCTCCAGCTGCATCACGAACTTCTCCACCACGCGGCCGACGATCTCCTCGGTGAGGCCGGCGAAGGTGATCGTGGCATCGAGGCGGTTGCGGAACTCAGGCGTGAACATACGCCTGATCGCTTCCTCATCCTCGCCCTGCCGCACCGTGCTGCCGAAGCCGATTGCCTCCTTGGCCTGATCGGCGGCGCCCGCGTTCGTCGTCATGATCAGGATGACGTTGCGGAAATCCACCGTTTTGCCGTTGTGGTCGGTCAGCTTGCCGTGGTCCATCACCTGCAACAGGATGTTGTAGAGGTCCTGGTGCGCCTTTTCGATCTCGTCGAGCAACAGCACTGCGTGCGGATGCTGGTCGATGGCATCGGTCAGTAGACCGCCCTGGTCGAAGCCCACGTAGCCAGGCGGGGCGCCGATCAGCCGGCTGATGCTGTGCCGCTCCATGTACTCGCTCATGTCGAAGCGGATCAGCTCGATCCCAAGCGTGCTGGACAACTGGCGCGCCACCTCAGTCTTGCCGACGCCGGTGGGCCCGCTAAACAGGTAATTGCCGATCGGCTTCTCCGCGTCCCGCAGGCCCGCCCGGCTGAGCTTGATCGCGGCGGACAGAGCGTCGATCGCCTTGTCCTGGCCGAACACCATGCTCTTGAGGTCGCGCTCCAGGTTGCGCAGCGTCTCCTTGTCGTCGGCCGACACGGACTTGGGTGGGATGCGGGCGATCTTGGCCACAATCTCTTCCACGTCCTTCAGCGTCACGGTGCGGCGGCGCTTGTCCTCCGGCAGCAGCATGCGGCTGGCGCCCACCTCGTCGATCACGTCGATCGCCTTGTCTGGCAGCTTGCGGTCGTTGATGTACTTGGCCGACAGCTCTACCGCCGCACGGATGGCCTCGTCCGTGTAGCGCACCTTGTGGTGCTTCTCGTAGTTGGTCTTCAGCCCGTTGAGTATCTTGACGGTGTCCTCGATGGACGGCTCGGCCACGTCGATCTTCTGGAACCGGCGCACCAGGGCACGGTCCTTTTCGAAGTAGTTGCGGAACTCCTTGTAGGTGGTGCTGCCAATGCAGCGCAGCGATCCGCTGGCCAGAGCCGGCTTGAGCAGGTTGGAGGCATCCATCGCCCCGCCGCTTGTGGCACCCGCGCCGATCACCGTGTGTATCTCGTCGATGAACAGCACCGCACCCGGCTGGTTCTCCAGCTCGGTGACCACCGCCTTCAGCCGCTCCTCGAAGTCGCCGCGGTAGCGCGTGCCGGCGAGCAGCGCACCCATGTCGAGCGCGAAGATCGTGCTCTTTGCCAGCACCTCGGGCACGTCGCCTTCCACGATGCGCTTCGCCAGGCCTTCAGCGATGGCCGTCTTGCCCACGCCGGGATCGCCCACATAGAGAGGGTTGTTCTTGGTGCGCCGGCAGAGGATCTGGATCGTACGCTCCACCTCCTGGTCGCGGCCGATCAACGGATCGATCTTGCCTGACTGCGCCTTCTTGTTGAGGTTGACGCAGTAGGTGGACAGCGCGTCCTGGCTACGGCCGCGCGGCTTCTCCTCACGCTCGTGCTCCGGGGTCTCCGGCGTGCCGCCGCTGGGGCCGTTGCCGCCGCTGGCGCTCGGGCGCTGGGTTGCGCGGCCAGGTGCCTTGGCGATTCCGTGGCTGATGAAATTGACCGCATCCAGCCGCGTCATGTCCTGCATCTGCAGGAAATACACCGCGTGGCTCTCGCGCTCGCTGAACAGGGCCACCAGCACGTTGGCGCCGGACACCTCGTCGCGGCCGGAGCTCTGCACGTGTATGGCGGCGCGCTGCACCACGCGCTGGAAGCCGGCGGTGGGTTTGGGCTCCGTGGTGCGGTCCGTGGTCAGGCCGGAGAGGTCCTTGTCGAGGAACTCGGTAAGGTCCTGGCGCAGCTTGTCGAGAGCGACGCCGCAGGCGCGCAGCACGGTGGCGGCATCGCTGTCGTCGGCCAAGCCGAGCAGCAAATGCTCAAGGGTGGCGTATTCGTGGCGGCGGTCGCTGGCGAAGGAGAGGGAACGGTGAAGTGTCTGCTCGAGATTTCTGGACAGCATGGTATGTGACGCCCCTGGGCACCTGGCGCCGGAGGGACCCTTGCCCCCGCTACACCAGGATGATGACAGGATGACCGCAGTTCGCGGTTGCCTGGAAGGAAAATCGTCGCCGGTGTGTCGCGGCGGCTTCGATTATCTGGGGATGGATTGGGGCTGGGGGAAGGCGTAGGAAGCAAGGCCTTCTTTTTTGAAAAAAAGAAGCAAAAAAGCTTTGCTACCGGCGCCTGCACGAACACGCGCGCCGCCGCGGAAAATGCGGTGGTTACCCTGAGCCGCACTCGGCAAGAGCGTGGGAAGTCAAAGTTTTTGGTCCGTTTTTTCAAAAAAGGACTGCTTGCTTCCTTCCTAATCCTTCTCGATCGTACACTGCAGCGGGTGCTGGTTCTGCCGCGCCAGGTCCATCACCTGCGTAACCTTCGTCTCCGCTACCTCATACGTGAACACGCCGCACACGCCCACGCCCCGGCGATGCACGTGCAGCATGATGCGCGTGGCTTCCTCGCGGGTCTTCTGGAAGAACCGCTCCAGCACGTGGACGACGAATTCCATTGGCGTGTAGTCGTCGTTCAACATCAGAACCTTATACATGGCCGGCTTGCGCGTCTTCGGGCGTGCCTTCACCACCACGCCGGTGTTCGGTCCTTCGCCGCCGCCACGCTTGTCGCTGTCACTCATTGTCGGGACCATCCTGGCGCCGCCTTCTGGGCAGCATCCCAGAGAGGCAGGCGAAGTAAGAGATTCGGCCAAGATATCGGCATAGGCCGGCGCCCGGAAAGGGCGGCGCGGCCTGGCCGTCACCTTAAAACGGCAAAAGGCCCGGGGTCACCCCCGAGCCTTCACCCTAGTCCCGCCCAGGCCGGGCGGGCAATCGTCTTGTCGAACCTTACGAGAACGTCTCGACGGCAGCGTTGACGCGGGCGGAGATCGGCGCGAACGCCTGCTCGGCCAGCTTCATCGACTGCTCGGTCATCTTGCCGGACTCGGCCAGCGCCTTTTCCATCGAGGTCTTGGCGAAGCTGCTCTGCAGCTCGAAGGCTTCCTTGACGGACTTGACCGACGTCATCGCCTTGAAGGTGGACATCGTCTCGTCGAGGCTCGCCTTGGCGCTGGCAGCGAACAGGCGGGAGAGGTCGGTGAAGCCGTTTGCCAGGATCTGGTGCGACTTCATCAGCGCTTCCATGTTGCCCTGGCTGAAGGAGGTCATCTGCTCGGCGGTCTTCATGACGCGCTGCATGCCGTCCTTCACCTGCACCTGGGCCTGCTCCAGGCCGGCAGCGGCGGTTGCCGCACCCTGCTTGATGCCTTCAACGGTCCTCTCGTGCGCGATCGTCTCAGCGGCCTTCAGCTCGCCTGTGGCAGTCTCGATGGCCTTTGACTTCGTGATCATGGTACCTGCTCCGAAAAATCAGGACGATTCCAAAGAGCGGCGAACCGTCGCGTTAGTAATTATGCGCGTGCGTGTTGTGCGCCGCAGCAAGGACCACCTACGCTAGAAGTGATGAGCCGTCAACACGTTTGGTGCGCTGCACAAAACTTGTTGAATAGCAGGTGCACTGCAATGAGCCGGTCAGAAATCCGGCTGTCCAGAATCCGCTCAACTGCGCTGTTCGCCCCACCCGACAACGTCGTTGCCGCCGAAGACCATACGTCGGATCGCCGACTGGGTCAGTCCAGAGCTGAACCCCGGCGCCGGGGCACTTGCCTCGTCGAGGTGTCTCACTTGGGCGGCGGTCAGCCGAAATTCGGTCGCAACTATGTTGCTCTCCAGTTGCGAGACCTTGCTCGCCCCGATCAGCGTCGAGGCGACCCCGGCGCGCGACAGGGTCCAGGCGAGTGCCACCTGGGCAGCCGGCCGGTCGGCTTCTATAGAGACGGCCTGCAGAGCATCGAGAATGGCCCAGTTGCGATCGGTGAACTTGCTGTTGCCGAACGGGTTGGCACCGCTCAGCCGGCCAGTGCCGGCGGTGTTGCCGCGCTGGTATTTGCCGGACAGGAAGCCCCCCGCGAGCGGGCTCCACGGCATCACACCCATGCCGCCTTCCCGCGCGGCCGGGAAGTGCTCGGCCTCCACGTCGCGGGCGACGAGCGAGTATTCGAGCTGCAGCGCGATCGGGCCTGGCACGCGCCGCTCGGCCGCGATCGTGGCCGCCTTCATCGCCAGCCAGGCAGGCATGTCTGACAGGCCGTAGTAGCGTATCTTGCCGGCCCGCACGAGGTCACCCAGCGTCTGGACAATTTCCTCCACGGGCGTGACACCGTCCCAGATGTGCATCCAATAGAGGTCGATATAGTCCGTCCGTAGCCGCTTCAGCGAGGCATCGAGCGCTCGGTGGATGTTCTTGGCACCTGCGCCGCCTGCATTGGGGTTGCCGCCGCCTGCCTGCGTAGCAGTCAGCGGGCTGGCCGACCCGTTGAAGGCGAATTTGCTGGCCAGAACGATGGTGTCGCGCGCGCCGCTCTCGGCGATGAACCGGCCGACCAGGCGCTCGCTTTCGCCACCTGAATAGATGTCAGCGGTGTCGATGAAGTTGCCGCCGGCGCTTCTGTAGGCCTCAAAGATGGCCCGCGATGCCGCTTCGTCCGCGCCCCAAGCGCCAGGGCCAAAGGTCATCGTTCCCAGCGCGAGCGGGCTGACGACCAAGCCGGAACGGCCGAGCGTGCGGAAGTCTGTGAGAGACATTGCTGACTGCTTTCCTAGCGTTCGATACGGAACTCATGCTAGGACGAGAGATCTCCGTCAACCGGTTTCAGAGTGTTCACTATGGATTCTACTGGACCTGGTCCGGCGACCCGCCGCAAAACGGGCAGGCCGCTGTCTTTCGACCGCGATGCTGCGCTCGAACAGGCGATGCTGACGTTCTGGCGACATGGCTACGAGACGACGTCGATCGTGGACCTGACGACTGCGATGGGCGTCACGGCGCCTAGCCTCTACACGGCGTTCGGGGACAAGAAGCGGTTGTTCCTGGAGGCGGCACACCGCTACGCCGGAGACCCCGCGGCAATGGCGCAGGCGATCGAGGGCGCGCCCACCGCTTGCGACGCCGTCCGCGCGATGCTGACCGCCGCGGCCACCGCCTATACAGGCGATGCGACGCCCAAGGGCTGTCTGCTCGCCAGTGCAACAGCCAGCGGATCTGCCTCTTCGGCCGACGTGCAGCGCGCGATTGCCGACATACGCAGGTCGATAGACGGACAACTTCGCGCCCGGATCGGCCGTGACATCGCAATAGGCGTGCTTCCGCCGCAGACGGATGCCGCCGCGTTGGCTGGCCTGGTCATGGCCGTCATACAGGGGATGTCGACGCTGGCACGAGACGGTGCGCCGCGCGCCTCCTTGCTGGCTATCGTGGAGAGCACCCTGCAAGCCTGGCCCGAGCACCCCGTTGCGCAGAAGCAACGAGGCGTTTCGCGGAAAGATCGGGTTCGATAATGGGTTAGCGCGGGTACTTACGATGCCTTAACCCTCTCGGGTGCTAGATTGCTGGACATGCGGAGAATCGGCCCGCTAAAGTCGCGGGCGAAGTAGGCGGGGCAATCGATCTGAATATGGCGTCCATTGGCACCCTGCTTGCGGCGACCGTCACCCGCCACCGCCGCGCCTGGCACGGCGCTGTCCTGGCGCTGGCCGTAGCGGCACCTTCGCTCGCAAACGCCCAGATCGGATCGTCCCGCTACAGCTCGATCATAATAGACAACGGGTCAGGCCGCGTGATGGAAGCCGCGAACGCGGACTCGCTGCGCTATCCTGCCAGCCTTACCAAGCTGATGACGTTGTACATGGCCTTCGAGGCGCTCAAGAGCCACAGAGTCACGCTCGGCCAGAGCGTGCCTGTCTCCGGGCACGCCGCATCGATGGAGCCGTCCAAACTCGGCCTGCTGCCAGGGACGTATTTCACAGTCAGCGACGCCATCCTGGCCATCGTCACCAAATCTGCCAACGATGCGGCCTGTGCGCTGGGTGAATTGCTGGGCGGGGACGAAGACCGCTTCGGCCAGGCAATGACGCTGCGTGCCCGCGCGCTGGGCATGACGAACAGCACATTCCGCAACGCCAGCGGCCTGCCGGATCCCGAGCAGACCACCACGGCGCGCGACCTGGCCCTGCTAACACATCACTTAGTCCAGGATTTCCCGGAGTATTACCACTATTTCAGCGAGCCAGTGTTCTACTTTCATGGCCGCGCCATCCCCAACCACGACCATATGCTGCAGAGCTACCCTGGCGCGGACGGCTTGAAGACCGGCTACACGCAGGCTGCAGGCCGAAACCTGGTCACTTCGGCCTTACGCGGGGAGGTCCGCCTTATCGGCGTAGTCATGGGCGCGCGTTCTAACACGGAGCGGGACCTGCACATGGCAAGCCTGCTCGATGACGGGTTCGAACAGCTCGGGGTGCCGGTAACTCGCCACGTGCCGAGCCGGTTCCGCGATCCTTCGCTGGTGGCCGAGGCAGATTCCGCACCTGTTCCTGCCCCCAGCATACGTTTCGCGGCATTCCGGCACGGGCGGCACGGCCATGCCGTCCAGTTGCGCGCCACCTTGGCGGTCGCGCGCGTGCACGCCAGCAGCGTAGCGAATCGCCACTCGGTGGTTGCCACCTGCACGGCAAAGCCAGGCCATCACGGCTGCGGGTTCCCGACACGCGACAAGCGCCGCACGTAGAAGCGGCCCCCTCCCGTAGGTCTCCGACAGGAAGGGAAAGTTCTTGATCCTTTTTTACAAGAAAGGACTGCTTGCTTCCTGACCATTGCCACAAAGCCGCAGTCAGACCATCCTCTATAGTCACAAACTCTCAGAGGGCGGCATGGACGGCGGTAGCGAGGCGCGGCGAATCATCATCCACGGAGAGTCCGACTTCGCCGGGATGCGCGCCGCGGGGGCGCTCGCCGCCCAAACGCTGGACATGATCACCCCGCACGTCCGCCCTGGCGTCAGTACCGGCGAACTCGACCGGTTGTGCCACGAGTTCATACTGGCCAACAACGCCGTGCCGGCGCCGCTGAACTACCGCGGCTTCCCCAAATCCATCTGCACCAGCATCAACCATGTCGTCTGCCACGGCATCCCCGGCGAGAAGAAGCTGGCCGAAGGGGACATCGTCAACATAGACGTGACCGTGATACTGGACGGCTGGCATGGCGACACCAGCCGCATGTATGGCGCGGGCGCACTTCCCACACGCGCACGCAACCTGCTGGACGTCACTTACCAATCCTTGATGAAGGGCGTGGCGGCCGTGAAGCCAGGCGCCACGTTGGGGGACGTGGGCTACGCGATCCAGACCTATGTGGAGGCCAACCGCTTCAGCGTGGTGCGTGATTTCTGCGGCCACGGCATCGGCCGCACTTTTCACGCAGCGCCGAACGTGCTGCATTTCGGCAAGCGCGGCGAGGGGCCGGAGCTGCGGCCGGGCATGTTCTTCACCGTCGAGCCGATGGTAAATGCCGGTCGGCCGGAGGTGAAAGTGCTCGATGACGGCTGGACCGCGGTGACGCGCGACCGCAGCCTGTCCGCGCAGTTCGAGCACATGGTTGGGGTGACGGAGGACGGATGCGAGGTGTTCACCGTCTCGCCGGCTGGATTGCATCATCCGCCTTATTGATGGTCAAGGAAGGCAAGCAGTCCTTTTTTGAAAAAAAGGACCAAAAAACTTTTATCTCCCATAGGCACGCTTCGCCGCAGCGTTCCGCGACAGCACGGATAAAAGCTTTTTGCTTCTTTTTCTCGAAAAAGAAGGCCTTCCTTCCTTCTTCCCCCTACATGCCATGACCAGCACGCCAAAAGGCCTGAGTGAGGCCGCGTTCCAGCTGAACCTGCCCGCCCCCAAGCCGCCGCAAGACTCCCTGCCCACCCCGGCGCCCGCCACCAGCATGGAGCAACACCGCTCCCGCCTGCGCGCCAAGCTCCTCCAGGCAGGGCCCGACGCGCTGGCGGATCACGAACTGCTGGAACTGGTACTCTTCCTGGCGATCCTGCGCCGGGACACCAAGCCGATCGCCTACCGGCTCCTGGCAAGGTTTGGCAGCTTTGCTGCGGCTATCTCGGCGCCTGCGCGTGACATAGCCGCCGTCGATGGCATGGGCGAGGCCAGTGCGGCCGTGCTGAAAGCGGTTCAGGCCGCCGCGATCCGCCTGGCCCGTGCGGATGTGATCGGACAGCCTGTGCTTTCGAACTGGGATGCGCTCATGGGCTACCTGAATGCGGCCATGGCGCGCGAAAAGGTGGAGCAGTTCCGCATCCTGTTCCTGGACAACAAGAACCGGCTGCTGGCCGACGAGGCGCAGGCGCGCGGGACGGTGAACCACACGCCCGTCTATCCGCGCGAGGTGGTGCGGCGCGCGCTGGAGCTGCAGGCGGCCGCCTTGATCCTGACGCACAACCATCCCAGCGGGGACCCGTCACCCTCGCGGGACGACATCCTGATGACGCGGCAGATCGTGGAAGCGGCCAAGACGCTGTCGATCACCGTTCATGACCACGTGATCGTGGGCAATGGAACCTGGCTGAGTTTCCGCAAAGAAGGCCTGCTTTAGGCCGATTCCTGTTCGGTTTGCGCGCGGCACGGGAACTTGTCGCAGCATCCATCACAAACAGTTGTGTCGCAATCAGCAACAATGTGCATCTCAAACCCTTAAACAACGTATTGGGCACGCGGCGTTGGCGCCGCACCCCTGTTGCCGGCCCGCGTTCTGCCTGCTGGGGAAGGTTTCCGCCAAGGAGTAGTAAAAACAATGGAACCGTCCTGGACCAATCTGCTGGAGCGTCGCAAGCTCCTGCGCACTGCCAGCCTGGGTGCTGTCGCCACTGCGTTCGCCATGAAGGTTACGGGTGCTGAAGCCGCGACTGCGCCGACCGATCCCGAAATCCTGAACTTCGCGCTCAACCTCGAATACCTCGAAGCCGAGTATTACCTGCGTGCCGTTACCGGAACCGGCCTGGCCGCGCATGGCGTGGGCGTGAGCGGCGTGGGCGGCTCTGGCGGCACGGTCACCGGCGGAAGCAGAGTGCCGTTCGGCTCGCGCCAGACCTACGAGCTGGCCTATGAGATCGCAATGGACGAGATGGCCCACGTGCAGCTACTGCGCAAGGCGCTCGATACGGCAGCGGTAGCTGAGCCGAACATTGACCTCGTAAACAGTTTCAACGCCGCCGCCGTAGCTGCTGGCCTGGGCACAAGCTTCAACCCGTATGCCAACGAGTCCAACTTCCTGCTCGGCGCCTTCATCTTCGAAGACGTGGGCGTCAGCGCTTACGCAGGCGCTGCACAGTATATCTCAAGCAAGTCCTACCTGACCGTCGCGGCGCAAATCCTGGCTGTCGAGGGCTACCATGCAGGCCAGATACGCGCGCGGCTCTATCTGAACGGCTTCGCCACGCAGACGAACAAGATTGCCGCCCTGCGTGCTATGGCGTCTGACGCTGTCACCACCAACGGCGCGGTTGCAGTGCCGGATCATGGTGTGCAGACATCGAACGGCTTGGCCACGGTTGCGGACGTAGATGCCAACGCGCTGGCTTTCACGCGCACAACCGGCCAGGTTCTGAATGTGGTGTATCTCGGAAAAGGCGTCGGCACGACTGGTGGCGGGTTCTTCCCCGACGGTGTAAATGGCGCAATCAACACGGTCACTTGAGTTCTGGCGACTAGGATCAGGAACAGGAAGAAAAAATGTCTGATACCACGACGGCGACGGCGGGCGACACGATCCGCTCGGATGTGTTCTACGGTCCCGGCTACTTCAGTGGCGGCACACTGACTGGGGTCGGCAACACCCTTTATAGTACCACGCAGATGTCTGACGGCACCGCCAATCCGGTGTCTGCACAAGCCGATACGTTTCTGACGATCGACACGGTCGCCGGAAGCACGCCGGAAGCTGACCTGTTCGTGGGCACCGGTTTCGTTCAGGTCGAGAACGTCAATGATCTGTCGCCCATCATCCTGACCGGCGCCGACAGCGTGGCGGGTGAGCTGATCTACCAAGGTGACTCGGGAGGCCAGACGGTATTTGCCGGCACCGGTACTGAAATCGCCGGGCTCGTTGGCTTTGGCAACAGCTTCGTGGCACCATCCGCGGGCGGCGGCACATACGAAATTGCCGCGGGCCTGGCCGGGCCGAACGAACTACAGACCCTGGCCACCGCGAGTGGCACGGAAGGCAACAACATCGCCGTGCAAAGCGGCGACGCCAGCATTGCGGCCGGGGCTGGCTACAACAACATCTTTCTTGGCAGCGGCACGGCGTTTGTGGCCAGCGAAGGATACGACACCATCGATGGCGGCAGTGGCGCCCTCACGGTGAATGGTGCCGGGGCGGCCACGATCTTCGCCAGCAGCGGCACGACGGAGTTTGACGGTGCCGGCGGTACCGGCTTGATCGTTGCAAGCTCGGTTGCAGGTGCAGGAGACACAAACGTCTATGGCGGTGCCGGCTCCGTCACTGCCTATGGTGCGACAGGCAACTTTGCAGCTTTTGGCGGCCAGGCCGGCAACAACGTCCTCGTGTCCGGCTCGGGTAATTCCACCCTGGTCGGCGGCGGCAACAACGACCTGCTGGTTGCAAGCGGCGCCGGCACGACGACGCTTGTGGCGAGCGATGGTAATTCCACGCTGTTCGGTGCAGGCGCGTCCGGTACGACCAACTACTTCCTTGGTTCGGGCAACACCAACGTGGTTGCGGGCACAGGCAACGAGTACATTCAGTTCGGCACAGGTCAGAGCACCGTCTTTGGCAGCACCGGCAACGATGTGTATGGCGTCCAGGACAGCGCTGGCGGCAGCACGAACGTCGTTGTGGGCTTCAACACAGCGTCCGACTATCTGGAGCTGAACGGGTTCGGCGCGTCCGTGACTGCGGCGTCGTTCCTTGCCAACGACGTATCCACCGTAGACGGCAGCTCGTTCATCAACCTGACCACGGGCGACGGCAACACCGACGTGATCCAGCTCTACGGGGTTACCGACCTTTCGGCATCCAACCTGATCCTGCCGAGCGTCAGCGCGACAACCTGAGGCCTGTTTTGCCGGGGGATGCGAGAGCGTCTCCCGGCAAAATATTTCTAGAGCGGAGTAAGCCACGCTCCGACGTAGTGCAGGCGCGGCACGCGTTGCAAAATAGTGGACAGACTTGGTGCGGCCTGCTCTGACCCTGCCACCATCATGTCGACCGCCACATAGAACACCACCGCCAAACCCAGCCAGGCGATCCAGCGATACTTGGCTAGCAGGTTGGACAGCATGTTGGCTGCGACCCCGGTCAGCACCACGGACAGCACCAGCCCGGCTGCCATGATCCCCACATTCTGACGTGCTGCGCCAGCCACAGCCAGGACGTTGTCCAGGCTCATTGACAGGTCGGCTACGATAATCTGCCGGATTGCCTGCCATCCGGTTTTCAGTGGCGCATGTGCGCTGCCTTCGGGGTGCCGGACGCTCAGCTCTCTGAACATTTTCCAGCAAACCCAAAGAAGTAGCAGCCCGCCTGCGAGCGTGAGACCTACTATGGCAAGTAGCTGGATGGCGATTGTGGAGAGCGCGACACGGATCAACGTGGCGGCTGCGATGCCCGAGAGGAGCGCACGCCGGCGTTGCGCGTGCGGAAGTCCGGCTACCGCCAGGCCGACTACTACGGCGTTGTCGCCGGCCAGGGTTATGTCGATCAGGACGATCTGGAGCAGGGCTACTAAGGAAGACAAGCAAGGCCTTCTTTTTTGAAAAAAGAAGCAAAAAACTTTCACTCCCTGTCGGCGGCTGTATCAGCAGCCGCCGACAGGGACCAAAAGTTTTTTGGTTCTTTTTTCCAAAAAAGAACTGCTTTCTTTACTTCCTTTCATCGCCGATACCACCCCGCATGATCCCCCGTTACGCCCGCCCCGCCATGGTCGCCATATGGGCGCCAGAGAACCGCTACCGCATCTGGTTCCGCATCGAATCCCTGGCCGCCGACGCCATGGCAGAGCTCGGCGAAATCCCCGCAGAAGCCGCCCGCAACATACGCGAACGCGGCGAACCGGCGCTGGCCGCCATGGGTCCGGCAGACGTGGAACGCATCGACGACATAGAGCGCGAGACGCGCCACGACGTGATCGCCTTCCTGACCTGGCTCGCAGAGAAGATCGGGCCGGACAGCCGCTTCGTCCATCTCGGCATGACGAGCAGCGACGTGCTGGACACCTGCCTCGCCGTCCAGCTCACCCAGGCCACGGACATCCTGCTGGCCGATCTGGACGACCTGCTCGCCGCCCTGCGCCGCCGCGCCTTCGAGCACAAGCACACGCTGACCATCGGCCGCAGCCACGGCATACACGCCGAACCCACCACCTTCGGCATCAAGCTCGCCGGCCACTACGCCGAGTTCGCCCGCAGCCGCGACCGCCTGGTGGCCGCCCGTGCCGAGATCGCCACCTGCGCGATCAGCGGCGCCGTCGGCACCTACGCGCATGCCGACCCGCGCATCGAAGCCCATGTGGCGCGCGCGCTGGGCCTGGCGCCGGAACCCGTCTCCACCCAGATCATCCCGCGCGACCGCCACGCGGCGTTCTTCTGCACGCTGGCGGTGATCGCCAGCGGCATCGAGCGGCTGGCCACCGAGATACGCCACCTGCAGCGCTCCGAAGTGCGCGAGGCCGAGGAGTTTTTCCACCCCGGCCAGAAGGGCAGCAGTGCGATGCCCCACAAGCGCAACCCGGTGCTGAGCGAGAACCTCACCGGCCTCGCCCGCCTGGTCCGCGCGGCCGTCATCCCGGCGCTGGAAAACGTGACACTCTGGCACGAGCGCGACATCAGCCACTCCAGCGTGGAGCGCGGCATCGCACCCGACGCCACCGTCACGCTGGATTTCGCCCTGGCCCGGCTCACCGGCATGATCGACAAGCTGCTGGTCTATCCCGACCGCATGCTTGCCAACCTGGAATCGCTGGGGGGCGTGGTGCATTCCGGCGAGGTGCTGCTGGCCCTGGCCCGCGCCGGCATCTCGCGTGAGGACGCCTACCGCATCGTCCAGCGCAACGCGATGGCCACCTGGACCACGCTCGGCCAGCACGGCCACCGCAGCTTCGCCGACAACCTCGCCGCCGACCCGGAGGTGGCCGGCCGCGTGCCCCCGGCACTGCTGGCCGCATCGATGGACCCGGCACTGCACCTGCGCCACGTGGACCACATCTTCGCCAGCGTGTTCGGCCCGCCAGGCTGAACCGCGCGGCAGGGCCTTGCCCCCGGACCCGTCCGGTGGTGAGAGGAAGCCAGAACCGAACTGGAACACCCACTATGAGCGACACAGCACCCATGGGCCTGCCCGAAGCCGCGCGTCACCTCGGCGTCACCATACGCGTCCTGCGCCGCGCCATGCGCGCGGGCACTATCCCGTCCGCCGGAAAGCTGACGGCCACCACCGTGCTTTCGCCCGAGTGGCTTGCGAGTGCCAAGACAGCTTCCGAGGCGAACCCGAAGAGCCTGATGCGCGGCGGCAAGCAGAAGGTGCCGGCTTTTGCGCGGTATGAGGGGACGTCCGCCTGGCGGAAATATACCGATCGGGTGCGGGCTTTCAACGCGTTCCGGGCGGCGGAAGCGAAGTAAGCAAGGCCTTCTTTTTTGAAAAAAAGAAGCAAAAAACTTTTGTCCCCTTAGGTCGGGCTGTCCCGACCGCGCGCGACAGCGGACCAAAAGTTTTTTGGTTCTTTTTTTCAAAAAAGAACTGCTTGCTTATGTGCACTGTCATTATCGCGGCACAAGCAACCAGCGCTTGGCCCCTACTACTGGCGGCCAACCGCGACGAGATGCTGGCGCGGCCGTGGCTCCCCCCTGCCAGGCACTGGCCGGAGCAGCCGGACGTGGTGGCCGGGCTGGACACGCTGGGCGGCGGCACCTGGCTGGGGCTGAACGACGCGGGCGTGGTGGCGACCGTGCTGAACCGCCCGGGCACGCTCGGGCCGGCACCAGGCAAGCGCAGCCGCGGCGCCCTGCCTCTGCTGGCCTTGCGCCATCCGACCGCGGAAGCGGCCGCGGGCCACCTGGCCGGGCTGGACGGCGGCGACTGGCGCAGCTTCAACCTCGTGGTTGCGGACCGAGTGGCGGCCTATTTTTTGCGCGACACAGGAGAGCGGGCAATTACGGCTGAGCGCCTGCGACCCGGCATCCATATGGTAACGGCGCATGACCCAGATGATTTCGCCAGCCCGCGCGTGGCGCGCCACCTGCCGCGTTTCCGCGCAGCCCCCCTGCCGGCGCCGCCGGACTGGTCCATCTGGCCGGCGCTGCTGGCCGATGCCGGCGGCCCGAGGGACGCCGCCCTGCATGTTCCCGAAGCCGGCGGCTTCGCAACCGTGACGAGCAGCCTGGTCGGGTTGGGCGAACGCACCGTTTTCCTGACGGCCAAAACCCCTGCCGCCTTCGCACCCGTGGACACGAACACCAAGCCTGTCGCCTGACCGCCGACAGGGAGCAAAAGTTTTTTGCTTCTTTCTTTCAAAAAAGAAGGCCTTTCTGCCTTTTCATCCTCCCGCCCTGGCACGAGCACGCTTTGCTGCTATAGGCCCAGCATACGGAGGACCCACCCATGGCCAGGCGTCGGCAGCTTTACGAGGGAAAGGCGAAGATCCTGTTCGAAGGACCCGAGCCCGGCACGCTCGTGCAGTATTTCAAGGACGACGCTACCGCCGGCAACGGCGCCAAGAAGGGCATCATCACCGGCAAGGGCGTGCTGAACAACCGCATCAGCGAGTACCTGATGCTGCGCCTGGCCGAGGTCGGCATACCGAACCATTTCGTCCGCCGGCTGAACATGCGCGAGCAGCTGATCCGCGAGGTGGAGATCATCCCGCTGGAGATCGTGGTGCGCAACGTGGCCGCCGGCAGCATCTGCACGCGCCTGGGCATTCCGGAGGGCACGCGCCTGCCGCGCAGCATCATCGAGTACTACTACAAGAACGACGCGCTGGGCGACCCGATCGTGGCCGAGGAGCACATCACGGCGTTCGGCTGGGCCAACACGATGGACATGGACGACATCGTGGCGATGACGCTCCGCACCAACGACTTCCTGACCGGGCTGTTCCTGGGCGTCGGCATCACGCTGGTGGACTTCAAGCTGGAATTCGGCCGGCTGTGGGAAGGCGAGGACATGCGCGTGGTTCTGGCCGACGAGATCAGCCCGGACAATTGCCGCCTGTGGGACGTCAAGACCAACGAGAAGATGGACAAGGACCGTTTCCGGCGCGACCTCGGGCGCGTCGAGGAGGCGTATCAGGAGGTGGCCAAGCGTCTGGGCATCCTGCCTGAGGCCGGCATGCGGGACATGAAGGGTCCGGAGCTGATGCAGTGAAGGCGCCCTTACTGTGAAGGCGATCGTGACCGTCATGTTGAAGGACGGCGTGCTTGATCCGCAGGGCCGCGCCATAGGTCACGCCTTGGGCAATCTGGGGTTTGCCGGCGTCGGCGAGGTGCGCGCCGGCAAGGTGATCGAGCTGGAGCTGGACGCCACCGACCCGGAGGCCGCGCGCGTCCAGGCGGAGGCGATGGCCCGCAAGCTCCTTGCCAATATGGTGATCGAACGGTTTTCAGTGGAGATAGCGCAATGAAGAAGATCGGAATCGTCCTGGCCTGTGTGGCCGTCGGCGGCACGGCACATGCGCAGCGCGCGTCCAATGTCGGTGCCCGAACGCTCCTTACCGCGTGCACAGGCAAGCAGACCGAGGTCTGCGATGCCTATCTGGACGGATTTTCCGACTCCATTCGCGCCACCGGCAAGGATCACGCGCTGGCTTGTATCCCCAATGCCGTGACCGGCACAGAACTCCGCGACGTCGTCGTCCAGTGGCTGAAATCGAACCCGCAGGCCCAGCATGACGTCGCTGAAAAGGCCACACGGCTCGCGCTGCAAAAAGCCTATCCCTGCGGCAAGTGAGCCGCCGGGCGATCTCGTCCGGCTCCAGCTTCGAGCGTGACATCGGCTACGCCCGCGCCGTTGTCAGCGGCGAGTGGGTCTTCGTCAGCGGCACCACCGGGTTCGACTACGCGGCGATGACCATTGCCGACGATGCGGCCGCCCAGGCCCGCCAGGCCGTGGCCAATATCGGGGCTGCCTTGGCGCAAGCCGGAGCCAGTCTCGTCGACGTGGTGCGCGTCCGCTACATCCTGCCGGACCGGGCCGATTTCGAGCCGTGCTGGCCGGTGCTTCGGGAGGCGTTCGGACCGTCGCCACCAGCCGCAACGATGATCGTGGCCGGCCTGGCCGACCCCAGGATGCGCCTGGAAATAGAAGTGACCGCACGAGCGCCGGCCAACTCCGCGTCAGCACTGACGAAAGTTTTTTGCTTCTTTTTTGCAAAAAAGAAGGCCTTGCTTCCTTGACCCCGCCAGACCCAGACGCCCCCGCCCGAAAATCGCTGGCGCAACACAAGCGCCTGGCGACCTTCCTGCTCCTGCTGATGGCCGCCCTGACCATAGCCAGCTTCTATCTCCCGCCCAGCTACTGGACAGAGCTCCTGCAAGCCGCCGCGAAAGCCGGCTTCGTAGGCGGCATAGCCGACTGGTTCGCGGTCACCGCCCTGTTCCGCCATCCGCTCGGCCTGCCGATCCCGCACACCGCCATCATCCCGCACGAGAAGATGCGCCTGGGCCAGGCGCTCGGCCGGTTCTTTGCCAGGCACGTGGTCACCGAGGAAGAGGTTGGCCGGCTGATGGGGCGGTTGGATGTGGCGGACCTGCTGCGCACGCTGCTGACAAATGACGAGGTGGTGCAGCCGCTGGCGCGCACGCTGTCAGGCTATCTGCCGCGGCTACTGGCGACCGTGGAGGATGGCCGCGCCAGGCGGGTGCTAGGCCGGCTGGTGCCGAGGATGATTGGCGGGCCGGCGGCGGGGCGGATTGTGGCGCGTGCGTTGCGCGGACTGGTTGATGGCGGGCGCCACCAGGAGGTGTTCGGCTTCATCCTGGTGAAGCTCCGTGGCGGCATGCTGGAGAAGGAGGCGCAGCTCCGAACGCTGATCGAGGAGCGGGTGCGCGACCAGGGCGGCAGGCTGATGGGCTGGGCGCTGGGCGCCAGCATAGCCACCCGCGTGCTCACAACGGTGAACGCCGAGATGGACAAGATGGATCCGGACGGCTCGGAGATACGCGAGGCGTTCGATGTGTGGGTGCGCCGCGAAATAAAGTTGATGGAGGACGATCCGGAACGCGCCGCCGAGCTTGGCCGCGCGATACGCCGGATCGTCGGCCATCAGACGGTGCAGGCGTGGAGCCTGGATTTGTGGTCTCGCATGCGGCGAACGCTGGAGGCGGACGCGGCACGGCCGAACGGGCATACGGCGCTGCTGCTGGACGGTGGGGTGCGTAATCTGGGCGAGATGCTGGCCACCGATCCCGCGGCGAGCGCCAGGTTGCAGCGTATGGCCGAGCGCCTTGTGGTACGCCTGTTGCCTGCGGCGCAGACGCAGATTGCCGCTTTTGTGGGCGATGTGGTGGGCTCGTGGGACACGAACACGCTGGTGGACCGCATAGAGCTGCGTGTCGGGCGGGACCTGCAATACGTCAGGATGAACGGCACGCTGGTAGGCTTCCTGGTAGGCGGCGCGGCCTACGCCATACTGGTAGCCATCTTCGGTCACGTAGCCTTCTGATCCACGAGTCCGCGACAGCGGAGTCAAAGTTTCTTGCTTCTTTTTTGTAAAAAAGAAGGCCTTTCTTCCTTCCTCCTCCCGGATCAGCAGCCGCAATGCAAGACCAGCAAACAAGCACGCCCCCCCAGCGCGTCGCCATGGGCGCCCTAGCCTTGATCCTTCTCCTGCTAGGCCTGTTCACCCTGCGCGGCTTCCTGCCTGCGCTGGCCTGGGCCGCCATCTTCGCCATCGCCCTATGGCCGCTCTACCAGCACGCGCTAGCCAGCCCGGCCATGCGCAGGCATGACGTGCTGGTAGCCGGCGCCTTCACGCTGGCGGTCGGCCTGGTGTTCATCGTGCCCATCGGGCTGGTGGGCGTGCAGTTGGCGCGGGAAGGTCAGGACGCGGCGGCCTGGGCAAAGAACGCGCAGGAGCACGGCATTCCGGAGCCCGCGGCCCTGCGCAAGCTGCCGTTCGGACAGGCGCAGGTGGATGGCTGGTGGCAGCAGAACCTGGCCGATCCGGGCCAGGCACGCGCGCTGGTGGAACGGGTGGGGCATGGCCGCGCCGGCAATGTCGGCCGTGAGGTGGGCGAGCAGGTGACGCGCCGGCTGACGATCTTCGTGTTCACCTTGCTGACCTTGTTCTTCCTGTTCAAGGAGGGCACCACCGTGTCCGACCAGATGCGGCGGGCCGCCACGCGCACCTTCGGCCCGCATGGCGAGCGCGTAGGGCTGCAGATCATCACCTCGATCCACGGCACGGTGAACGGATTGGTGCTGGTGGGGTTGGGGGAAGGCCTGATCCTGGGTATCGCCTACGCGGTGGCCGGCGTGCCGCACCCGACGATCTTCGGCGCGCTGACGGCGGTGGCCGCAATGATCCCGTTCGCCGCCCCTGTGGTGTTCGGCGTGGCCGCCCTGCTTCTGGCGGCGAACGGCTCGGTAGCCTGGGCGATCGGGCTGTTCCTGGCCGGCATGGCGGTCACGTTCGTTGCGGACCATTTCGTCCGGCCGGTGCTTATTGGCGGCGCCACCAAGCTACCGTTTCTTTGGGTGCTGCTGGGGATATTGGGCGGGGTGGAGGCCTGGGGGCTGATAGGGTTGTTCGTGGGGCCGGCGATCATGGCGGCGCTGATACTGCTTTGGCGGGAGTGGGCGGGGCCGTGATGACCGAAGAAAAGTAAGCAAGGCCTTTTTTTGAGAAAAAGAAGCAAAAAGCTTTTACTG
>CAXTJZ010000018.1:0-3700 GCA_964244695.1 uncultured Acetobacteraceae bacterium | reverse complement strand
GCGCTGTCGCGGAGCGTTGAAGCGCGCGTGTCAACAAACCGGTCGCGAAACAGACAAGAGTCTTTTGGTTTTCAAAAAAGAACTGCTTGCTTTCTCGTAAGCTCACAGCCCGCGCCCGCTTGGCGCGCCCATGCCGCACGCCCACTTACGTTCGATGCGACTCTCCGTCCTAGACCAATCGATGATCGTATCCGGCCGCCCGCCGGCGGCGTCCATACGCGAGACGGTGGAGCTTGCCAGATTATGCGACGGACTTGGCTATCACCGCTTCTGGGTCTCCGAACACCATAGCAGCGACAGCATAGCCGGCTCGGCACCCGAGGTGCTTCTGGCGGCACTCGCCATGGTGACCACCCGCATCCGGCTGGGCAGTGCCGGCGTGATGCTGCCGCATTACAGCGCGCTGAAAGTCGCCGAGCAATTCCGGGTGCTGGACGCGCTGGCCCCGGGACGCATCGACCTCGGCGTAGGACGCGCACCAGGCTCGGACGGCCGCACCGCGTTTGCGCTGAACCCGAATGCGGCAGAGGCCGCCAATGCCTTTCCGGCACAGTTGCGCGACCTGATGGCCTGGGTCAGCGGCGGTGCGCTGCCGGACAACCACCCGTTCCGCAGCGTGGTGGCGCAGCCCTCGGGCACGACGTCGCCGGAGCTTTGGGTGCTCGGCAGCTCGACATATGGCGCACAAGTCGCCGCCTTTTTCGGCCTGCCTTACTGTTACGCCTACTTCTTTACCGAAGGGCAAGGTGCGATGGAGGCGTTGGAGACCTACCGCGCCACCTACCGGCCGAGCGGGGCGCATCCGCATCCCTACAGTGCAATCGCCGTGTTTGCGCTTGCGGCAGACACCCAGGCGGAGGCTGAGCGGCTGTTTGCCCCGCGCGAGGTGTGGCGGGCAGAGCGTGAGCGCGGCCGGTTCGTGCCCCTGCCCTCGCCCGAGGAAGCCGCCGCGTATCCGTTCACCGACGCCGAACAGGCGCGGAACGCTGCCACGCGCGAGCGCAGCGCTTACGGCACGCCGGACGTAGTGCATGCGAGGCTGGAGGCGATTGGCGCCAGCCATGGCGTGGACGAAATAGCGGTCGTCACGGCGCTGCACGATCCGGTGGCGCGGCGGCGTTCCTTCACGCTGCTGGCGGAGGCGTTCGGGCTTGGGGAGCGGGTGCGGCTGGCGGCTGAGTGAAGCAAGAAAGGCCTTCTTTTTTGAAAAAAAGAAGCAAAAAACTTTCATCCCTGCGGTGTTCGGTCTCTCTGGCTAATCGGACACTCACCTGCGGCGCTGCCAACCCTGCAAACGGAACGCAGCATAGGCAACGGCACCAGCGATGAGAGCGATTGGCAGCATCACCGAGGCGACCCATAGGAAGACGGCCGCAACCGTCACAGCGCCGGCGACCACAGCCACCAGGGCGGCACCCAGGCCAAGGCGGAGCGGCCAGGTCGGGCGTGCGGGAGGGGCTACAAACTCGCCGCCCGCCGTCATGTCGATGGTTTGTGGCACACGGTCGCGCAGGAAAGTAACGTGGCGTGCATCGGGCCGGCCGGCAAGGGGAGCAGCTTTTGCGCGGGTGATCGTGACGTGTATCGTCCGGCTGACCGGCGCAAGCGAGCGCCAGGGAGAGAGTGGAATGCGGTTTTGCCTGGTCGCCGGGGTCTTGGGTTGTGCTGTGCTCGCCGGATTGTCTGGCCGCGCGGCTGCCGATGAGGTCAGCATAGGGGTCCGCGACGGCATCGAAGAAAAGCTGTCGCCTGCTTTCCTCGCGCCGCAGACCACGCTTTGGCGCTTCGACTCGGAAAAGCCCTATGTCAGCGGCAAGCAGGTAGTTTGCGGCTGGGTGAACTTCCAATCCGCCCAGCAGACCTACGTCGGCTATCATCAATTCTACGCCATGATTTTGAATGGCCAGGTGATACTGGCGCAGATCGATGACCCGGTTTCCGACACATCGGGCCAGCTCGCGGCCACGCTTAAGACGCTGTGCGGCGACTTCAAGCGCCCTGGCTGATGACTGCCCGGTAATGAGACGTTGCCGGCTGACGGAAAACTGATAAAGCTTGCGTCAAGCAATCACGAACAAGAACAGACGGAACGTCTCAATTACATGGTGTCGCTTGTGTTCCGCATTGACTGGCGGAGGTCTTCGGCGAAGCTGCGTCAGGGCGTTGCCTGTCCGGACCCGGGCCGGCACGGTCATGCAAGCCGCTACTGCAACGAGGAACGGTATTTGCTTGCGTCCCAGGGATGACGCTTACGCCACCCTTGAGGGCGGGTGTCTCTACGTGCACCATCGGCACCTTACGCAACAGGTTCAGCCCGGCTGGCGGGCATCCGCCCCGGGAAGCAGGAGACGAGATCGTATGAAGGAGTGCGCGGCATGAACTACGCCGAGCAAAGCAGGAGCCCGACGCGCCACCTTGTCGGTGGTGTCATCGTCATCGCGTTCCATGTTGTGCTTATATACGCGCTGGTCGAGGGTCTTGGCTCGAACATCATCGATAAGATCAAGCAGCCGCTTGAAACCAAGATCGTGCAGGAGGAGGTGAAGCCGCCACCCCCACCGCCGCCACCGCCGCCGCCGCCGCCGCTGGCGGCACCGCCGCCGCCGTTCATTCCGCCGCCAGAGATCAACGTGCAGCCGCCGCCGCAGCAGCATGTAATCGAGGCCGTGACACGTGTGGCGCCGCCGGCACAGACGTACCACCCGACCGCGCCTACGCCCACTGCGCCGGCCCAACCGGACCGGGATGTCAGCGAACGTCCGATCGCCGGCGCACCCCTCGTCTACCCACCGCAGATGCAGGAGGAAGAGCGTGAGGGCTCCGCCCGCGTGTCTTGCAACGTGGATACCAATGGGGCGACAAGCGGCTGCAAAATCGACTCCGTGTCAGGCGGCTCTGCCTTTGGCGCAGCAGCGCTCAGCTACGTCAGGACAGCGCGTTACCGGCCGCGCACGCATAACGGTGTGCCGGTTGCAGCACCGCACCAGTGGAACATCCGCTTCTCCCTCGGCGGCGGCGAGTAGCCCACCGCCTTCGACACGACAGTATCAGCGGCGCCGTAGCCGCCCGCCACTATAGGAGTGACCATGAACAGAACGACCCGCCTGCCCATCCTCGCCGCCGCATTGGCCTTTAGCGCCGCGTCCGCAATGCCGACCGCGGCCTTTGCGCAGGCTGCACCAGCGGCGCCTGCCACAACCGCGCCCGCCACGACCGCGACCGCTCCGGCGGCTCCTGGTGACGCTGCCGCGCCTGCCGCCACTGCGCCGGCGACCACACCCGGTACTCCAGGTGCACCGGACGCCACCACCGGCGCGGCGCCTGGCACGCCTGGTGCCGCACCTGCTCCCGGCGCGCCGCCAGCCGACGCCACCGCAGCGCCCGGCACCCCGACAGCCACCGATAACGGCAATGGCACGGAGAGCGTGGAGAACCCGTACGGCCTGTCCGCCCTGTGGAAGACCGGTGACTACATCAGCAAGACCGTGCTGATCCTGCTGGCGATCATGTCGCTAGGGACCTGGTACATCATGATCACCAAGTATATCGAGCAGGGTAACCTGTTCCGCGCCAGCCGGCGGGCCGCGAAGGATTTCTGGTCGACCACTTCCGTCCGCGAGGGCGTCAAGCGGCTGAAGCCGGCGAGCCCGTTCCGCTACATCGCCGAGAACGGCATCAACGCCAGCGAGCACCATGAGGG
>CAXTJZ010000017.1:0-29396 GCA_964244695.1 uncultured Acetobacteraceae bacterium | reverse complement strand
CAAGCAAGGCCTTCTTTTTTGAAAAAAAGAAGCAAAAAACTTTTGCTTCCCCGCCGCTGCAACGCCCACCTCTTTCAAACAATCCCGACTGCCGCAAATGCGCACGGACAAAAGTTTTTTGCTTCTTTTTTTCAAAAAAGAAGGCCTTTCTTGTCTTCCTATCTGGATCCACACTCTCCCATGCGCGGCTACCCCATCTTCCTCCAGCTAGAATCCCGCCGCGTAATCGTCCTGGGCAACGACGAAGCCGCCACTCGCCGCGCCGAGCTCTTCCAAAGCCTGGGCGCGCAAATCGACCACATCACAACCGCCGCCGAAGCCCGCTTCCAAGGCGCCGCCCTGGCAGTAGCCTCCGGCGCCCCACCCGCCGAATTGGCCGCCTTCTCCGCCGCGGCCCAGAAAGCCGGCATTCCCGTCAACGTCGTCGACCAGCCGGACCTCTGCAGCTACATCACCCCCGCCATCGTGGACCGGGACCCGCTGACCATCGCCATCAGCAGCGGCGGCGCCGCCCCCGTACTCGCCCGCCTGCTGCGCGGCCGCATAGAAACCTGGGTCCCCCCCGCCTACGGCCGCCTCGCCGCGCTGGCCGAGCGCTTCAAGGCCGAAACCCGCCGCCGCATCCCGGACACGCTGCGCCGCCGCCGCCTCCTCGAACGCATCTTCGCCGGCCGCACCGCGGACCTCGCACTCGCCGGCGACGACCCAGCCGCCTCCACCGAATACGAAGCCGAACTGGCCGCCGCCGAAGCCAACCTGACCCGCCCCGCCCCGGGCATCGTTCACTTGGTTGGCGCAGGCCCAGGGGCGGCGGACCTCGTCAGCCTGCGCGGCCTGCGCCTGCTCGGCGAAGCCGACGTCATTGTGCACGACCGCCTGGGCACCGCCGAGGTGCTGGACCTCGCCCGCCGGGACGCCGACCGCATCGACGTAGGCAAGACCCAGGGCAACCACACCATGCCCCAGCGCGACATCAACGCCCTGCTCATCACCATGGCGCAGGCAGGCCGCCGCGTCGTCCGCCTGAAAGGCGGTGACCCCTTCATCTTCGGCCGCGGCGGCGAGGAGGTCGAAGCCCTGGCCGAAGCCGGCATCACCTACGACGTCGTCCCAGGCATCACCGCCGCACTCGCCTGCGCCGCTTCCGCCGGCATCCCCCTCACCCATCGGGACGCCGCCCACGCCGTCACCTTCGTCACCGCGCACCGCCGCCGCCCGGACCTCGGCATAGACTACGCCGGCCTGCTGCGCCCGGGCGTCACACTGGCCATCTACATGGGCCTGGCCACCCTGCCCCGCCTGCGTGACGAGTTGGCGGAAGCCGGCTTCTCCATCGCCATGCAGGCCGTCCTCGTCGAATCAGGCGGCACATCCCACACTCGCGTGTTGCGTGGGCCGGTGGAGGAACTTGCGCGAACCGCTGGCGCTTGGTCGAGCGGCGGCCCAGTGCTTATCATGCTGGGCGGCACGGCTGAGCGTGGTCTGGAAGGCAAGAACAGCCTTCTCACTTGAAAAAGCAGGACTTCTGTCCCTGCGTTGCTCAGGTGTTTCGACTCACTCCGTTCCAGACGATACGGTGGTGCACAGATGGGCTGCTTGCCTCCTGCAAACCATCAACCAATTGAGCGACTATTGACCCGATATTCTTACCTTTACCTGATGCACTGAAAAGACGGAGAACAAACTCCGCGAAAGGCCAATTTTGATACGATCCAACCACTCCGCTTTCTCCCCAGGCGAAAGCGGCGCCTGAGATGTCCCACATTCACCTGACCCAGATGCAGACTTCGAAGGTCGTAGAAGTGGACGGCATCTTCATCGGTGCCGCCATCATGCTGCTGAACGCCGAGGGCTGGCGCTTCGTCGCCGCGCATGCCCGCGCCCAGCAAGCGGACGGCATCACCGCTCCCACGCTCGTCGAAGCGCAACTAGCCGCAAAACGCGCCTTCGTCGCATCCCGCCCGCACGAAAAACTCCCGATTTAGCAAGCGAGCACAACCCGCACCCCTAAGCACGGGATCACGCAGCAGAAATCCTTGCGTCTCCTCTTCCGGAAAGAAGGTCCTCTGCCTTCGGCCGCCTCCATTGCGCGACTACTACTCTCCAAAGACATTGCTTTGTAACATACAGGCGCCGAACCTGTTTGATCACACTAAGTTCAGCGTGGTGTCAGAAACACGCATGAGCCGCATCGCTTGAAAGCAGCCTCGCTACTCAACCCAACCGTCAAACCCGCCCGAAGACAACCCAGCCATCCATCACGGCATTGGGCAGTGACCGTCCGCGGCCGGCGGCTTCTCAGAACCTTAGAAAGCGAGAACGGCCTTCTTGTCTGAAGAAAGCAGAAAGCGCAGACTCCACGCTCTCGGTCCTCACCAAGACTGCCGTCACACTCTCTTGATCGTCTGAGCACTGCAGCACGTGCTATCGGCACACAATCAAACCAAAGGTGCAGCCTCGTGAAATACGCCTGCCTGGCCCTGATCTTCACCGCCTCGGCCGCTCACGCCGCTACGCCGGTCAACTACTATTTCCGCGCTTTGGCAGAGCACGGTGCCACCAACAGTTCGGCGCCCACGCTCTATCCCCGCGGCACAGTCGTGAAGATCACTGTAATCGTCGATGCCGATGCAGTCGGAACACCTCTGCAAGGTGGGGGGATGTCCTACCAGGGCGGCGTCGCCTGCCCGAGTACCAACGCCAACCCGCCGGTAATTGCGGTGTATGTCAACGGCAACACGGCTTACAACTACGGAGGAGGTGCCTGCACAAACATCGCGGTGACACCCGGCGGCATCTCCATGGATTCGGCCAATTTGGAAATCGGTGAGCAGTTCACGGCAAGCTTCACGGCCGTCTCGCTCCTTCGTAGCTACGCCATACCCAAATACATTCTGACAACAACGCAATTCACGCGATCCACATACGGCCTATTCCAGCCAAACGGCATGGCCGTCACCGGGGACTGGGCAGGCCAGTAACCGCACAAACTAAACCCGCTATCGCCCACACCACGCACACCTGCCCGCCTACAACCCCCTAGAACACCACCACCTGCCGAACCGCCAGCCCATCCGCCAACCGGTCGAACCCCGCATTGATCTCCCCCAGCCCCAGCCGATGCGTCAGCAGCCGGTCCACCGGCAACCGCCCCGCCTGATACATCGCCACGAACCGCGGCAAATCCCGCCGCGGCACCGCACTCCCCATGTAACTCCCCCGCACGCACCGCTCTTCCGCCACCAAACTCACCGCCGGCACCGAAAACATCCGGCTCGGATGCGGCAGCCCCGTAGCCACCGTCATCCCCCCGCGCCGTGTCGCCCCATAGGCCTGCGCCAGCACCGCCTCATGCCCCACCGACTCGAACACGAACTCCGCCCCACCCTTGGTCGCCTCACGCACCCCGGCCACCGCCCCCTCACCCGCCTCAACCGCGTGCGTCGCGCCCAGCTCCAACGCCAGCGCCCGCTTCTCCGCCAGCGGGTCCACCACCACCACCGGATTGGCGCCCGTTGCCACCGCCCCCAGCACGCAAGCCAGCCCCACGCCACCCAAACCGAACACCGCCACGCTCGCCCCGGGATGCACCCGCGCCGTGTTCACCACCGCGCCCACCCCCGTCATCACCGCGCACCCGAACAGCGCCGCTATGTCCAGCCTCAACCCCGCATCCACCCGAACCGCCGAGCGCGCACTCGTCACGATCCGCTCCGCAAACCCCGAAACCCCCAGATGATGGTTCACCACCCCACCGGCGCCGCCATCGTCACACCACCGCCGCCCCCCACCCAGCAGCGTCCCCGCCGTATTTGCCGCCGCCCCCGGCTCGCACAACGCCGGCCGCCCCTCCGCACACGGCAGACACGCCCCGCAACTCGGCACAAAAGCAAAAACCACGTGATCGCCTACGGAAAACGCCACCCCCTCCCCGCACGCCTCCACCACACCTGCCGCCCCATGCCCCAAAACCATCGGCATCGGCCGCGGCCTGGACCCATCGATCACCGACAGATCCGAATGGCAAAGCCCCGCCGCGCCAACCCGCACCAAAATCTCGCCAACCCCAGGCGCCGCCAGCTCCATCTCCTGCACCACCAGCGGCCGCGATTGCGCATATGCCCGCGGCAATCCCAACTCGCGCAAAACAGCAGCTTTCGTGATCATCTCGGCTTATCCTTGTAGGAAAGAAAGCAAGGCCTTCTTTTTTGAAAAAAAGAAGCAAAAAACTTTTGCTCCCGTCGCCTGCACGAACATTGCTCCATCAGGAGCAACGCGCGTCTGGCCCCAGGCTGACGGCTGACGGATTCTTCACGTGCGCGTATTGCACCGGTAGGTGCGAAAGCTGCGTTATTACGCACCAGAACCAACCGGAGCCCCCCGTTGCTGAAACTCGCCATCGCCATCGCCGCTTCCATAACCGTCGCATCTCCCTGCCTCGCCGCGGACACCGCATGGACCGGCTCCTGGGCGCTCGACCAAACCCGCCCCGAGCCGGACGGCGCCGCCGGCGCCTACCGGTTCACCGTCTCGCCCAGCGGTGCGCTTGTCTGGGAAATCCCCTCCCTCGGCGAAGTCGTCCGCGGCAAGCTGGACGGCCAGCCGATGCCCATTCACAGAACCAAACCCACGCCGGGCCTCACAATCGCCGTCACCGAAGAAAACCCCCGCGTATGGACCTACAAGGTCTCCAGAAACGGCACGGAAGCCGGCGCCGGCAGAATGGCGCTGGCCGCTGACGGCAAATCCTGGACGGACGTGCCGCTCGACCACGGCACACCAATCGACCGCCTGCTGATGGTCTACGTGAAAAAATAAGACGTGTATCGGCCAGTTACCCCTGAAGCCGGAAACCGCAAACCCACCGACAGCAACGCCACAGACACTCAGGCCCCCGCCGCAACATCCGCATCCACCAGCAACACCTCCAGCGCGCGCCTCAACCCCGCCCCGATCGCCGCAGGCCGCCGGCTCACCCGATCCACGAACACATGCACGAACCAACCCTCCGCCGCCGCCCGCTCGCTCCCCTCGGCAAACAACCCCACGCCATACTTCACGCTGCTGCGCCCCAGCTTCTCCACCCGCAAAGCCGCCTCCACCACCCCCGGAAACGCCAGCGGCGCCGCATACGTGCAATGCGACTCGACGCACAGCCCGATCTGCGCCCCCGCATGGATGTCCAAACCGCCCTGCGTGATCAGGTAGTAATTAATCACAGTATCGAAATAACTGTAATAGACCACATTGTTCACATGCCCGTACACATCGTTGTCCATCCACCTTGTGGCAATCGCATGCACAAACCCGTACCCAGCCCGCATCTCACCCCAGCCCCGCAAACAACGCCGTGGACAGATACCGCTCCGCAAAGGACGGCACGATCCCCACGATCATCCGCCCCTTGTTCTCCGCCCGCTTCGCCAGCCCGATCGCCACATGCAACATCCCGCCGGACGATATCCCGATCGGCAACCCCTCCAGCCGTGCACACCGCCGCGCCGCCGCAATCGACTCCCGCTCGCTCACCGTCACCACCTCGTCCACCTCACCCATATCCAGAACGGACGGCTTGAACCCAGGCCCGATCCCCTGGATCCCATGCGGCCCAGGCTCGTCGCCCGACAGCACCGCACTCTCCGCCGGCTCCACCCCAACCATGCGCAACCCCGGCCGCCGCCCGCGCAACGCCCGCCCGATCCCCGTCAGCGTCCCCCCCGTCCCCAACCCCGCCACCACCACATCCACGAGCCCCTCGGTGTCGGCCCAGATCTCTTCGGCCGTCGTCGCCTCATGCACGTCCGGATTGGCCTCGTTGTCGAACTGCCGCGGCATCCAGGCGCCTGGCGTGCGCTCCACAATCTGGTTGGCCCGCGCGATCGCGCCCGCCATCCCCAGCTTCTGCGGCGTCAGCTCCACCTGCGCATCCATCAGCCGCAACATCCGCCGCCGCTCGATAGACGCGCTCTCCGGCATCGTCACGATCAGCCGGTAGCCCCGCGCCGCGGCCACGAACGCCAGCGCAATCCCCGTATTGCCGCTCGTCGGCTCCACCAGAACGGACTCCCCCGGGGTGATCTCCCCGGCCTGCTCCGCCGCGTCGATCATCCCCAGCCCTATCCTGTCCTTCACCGACGCCAGCGGATTGAAGAACTCCAGCTTCAGCAGCAGGTCGGCTTCCAACCCCTCCTCGCGCGTCAGCCGCGGCAGCCGCACCAGCGGCGTCCCGCCCACCGTCTCGGTCACACTTCCGTAGATGCGCCCCCTGGGCACAGCCGCGGCAAAAACCGGCTTCTTGCGCGCCATTCGGTTGGACATCACAGCTTCCAAGGGAAATTATCTGATATACAGTGAGTCTTGTCGGATTTCCGTCCAGGGGCAACCCTGCACGCCCAGGAGTGCGAGTGCCTCATGCTGATCCGCAGAGACCGCGGAATGCTCGCCGTCCTCATCATGCTGGACGTGGCCTTCCACGCCGGCCGCACCAGCACCGTCAGCGCCGCGGACATCGCCGAGCGCGCCGGCCTCGCCCGCCGCGGCATCGAACCCCTGCTGCAATCCCTGTCCCGCTCCGGCCTGCTGGAGAGCATACGCGGCCCACGCGGCGGCTACCGCCTCGGCCGCCCCCGCCGGGACATCCACCTCGACGCCATCATGCGCACCGCCCTCGCCGACGAATCCCCCCACGAAGACGGCCCCACCGGCGACCTCCAGCAGAAAGTCATCGACCCGGTCTGGAGCTGCCTCGACGAAGCCTTCGCCACCCAGCTCCACACCCTCACGCTGGACGACCTGATCCGCCGCGCCGAAGCCGCCGGCCTGGCGCGTCCTCTGGCCGAGCCCATCACCTTCTCGATCTGAAGGAAGGCAAGGCAAGCAAGGCCTTCTTTTTTGCAAAAAAGAAGCAAAAAACTTTTACTCCGCTATCGCCGACCCATCGACGCACGTGCCACCCCCGTCACGCACACAAACAAAGGACAGCCAACCGCAAAGGCTTCCTGCAACCCGAACGGTCACCCTCCGCTACAACGCCTGCCGTCTTCTCCGTCACCAAAGTCCGCCCAACGCCGCCAAAAACCAAATCTGGAAAGCAAAAAACCACAATCGTGCCGTCTAGCGAATGACAAAACCTCTTTGGCCAACAACACGGCTTGTCCCACTTACAGCTCCCTCGCCGTCGCACTCTCGTTCAGCCTGATCCTGATCCCGATCGGCCAGATCAGCGGCGCCACATCAACCAGGCTGTGACCCTCGGCCTTGCCTCTGCCGGATTTCGTGGCGCTTTATGGTGCCATATCGGATCACACCACTCGTTTGTGCCGTGATCGCCGCAATCGTCATCTGGACTGGATAGCTCACTACGAACATGCGGACGCGCATCCTGGCGCCCTTTCGCCAGTCCACGGCACCAATGCGCTGTAATTAATCGCGCTCCTGCTCATGTCCACAGCCACGCAACCGCGCGTTCCAGCCGAACGGCCGCCACCGCGACAAGCTTCCCTTGCAGCCGGCGTTCTCGTTGGAGATCAGTCAGCAGCGCCGGCAACCGCGCTACAGCCCTAGGCCTGTAAATACTGCTGCCAAATCTTCCGGTGCAGTTCCTCTACCGCGGGCCTCCGCTTCGCAGCTGTCGCGCGCGGCATCTACATTCCGGCTATGCGGCAAAGTACACGCGCCTTCCAAACAGAAATCAATCGAACAAATGCAGCCGGGTGGCCACCAACGTCTGATGCAGACGCTGATTACTTGGACAACAGCCAAGACCTTGGACAGCGCTGGCGACCAAATGGTCCGTAAGGCCTCGAATGCAGCGCCCAAGCCCAGAGACAATCTGGCGGCAGCCAGATCAGCCAAGCCGCCTCCCGATTGATCAACTTCCCAGCAGCTACAAGCCTTTGAACGCGACACAGCCATAGCGCAATAGTGACGCGCCAGGGCGGCGACGCTTGGTTACACCAACTCAACTATCAGCCGTCAGTATTTCCTGCCAGCATCGTCTGCTTCCAATTACCGCGAGCCACGCCCGCTCAATGCTATATCCACCTGTCTCCGCCGACCTAAACGAGCCGCTGCTCGCAGGAGCGTCCCAGAACGCCATAAACTACCACTATGACATAGGCCGCGAAATCTACGCCCTGATCCTCGACCCCCTCTTCATCTACAGCGCCGCCTGCTGGCAGGCCAACGGCCAACCCGCCTCTTCCCTCGAGGAAGCACAACGGAACAAACTGAACCACCACCTGGACGCAGCCTCCGTCTCCAATGGCACCCGTCTGCTGGACATTGGCTGCGGCTGGGGCGGCCTGATCAAAACAGCCATCAACCAGCGCAATATCTCCCACGCAACAGGCCTCACCCTGAGCGAGGATCAACTCGCCTACATCACAGGCCTGGGCCTACCCAGGACCGACGTGCATCTGACAAGCTACGAAAACTTCCACCCGGCAAAACCCTACGACTCCGCAATAAGCATCGGCGCGTTCGAACATTTCGTCCGGCCCGCAATGACGCAGCCGCAGCGCCTCGAGATCTACGAGAACTTCTTCAACCAGGTTGCCCGCTGGCTTGTCCCTGGCGGCAGGTTCTCGCTGCAGACGATCTACTGGGCGGACATCGACCGCGAATACGCCCACTCCATAGTCCCCGTCGACGTCTTCCCTGAATCGGACCTGCCCTTCCTGTCGGAAATCTTCGAATCATCCAGACGGTCGTTCGAGACGATCCACATGATAACGGGCGCCGAAGACTACACCCGCACGCTGGCGGAATGGCTAAAGCGGCTAAAGGTTCATAGAGCCGAAATCGAGGCCCTGGCGCCGGGCCGTGAACTGTTCCGCTTCTTCGAAGACTATTTCCGCACCTCCATCGTCGGCTTCCGCAAACGCCGCATCGGCTTGTGCCGGGTGGCGTTCCGCCGTCTCGATCGCGTAAGAACCACCTGATCCTCAGCCGGCCGTCGTGCCGGATCGCGCTACGAGGTGCAAACCAATCGTGCAACAACCGACCGGCACATGGGACCGCGTGCAGGCTGCCGCTATCGGTTCCTGCATACGCATGCTGCGCTGTCTCGGCCCGGTCGCCGCGTCGAATCTGGGCGGCTTCGTCGCCCGCACCATCGGTCCCCGCCTGCCCGTCTCGAACGTCGCGCGCGGCAACCTGGCCTTCGCCATGCCCGAACTGACGGCCCGCGCGCGGCAGGACGTGTTGCGCGCCGTCTGGGACAACCTGGGACGCACCTCGGCGGAACTGCCGCATCTGCGAGACCTGCACAGGACCGCCAGCGGACCAGGCTGGCAGTGCGATGACGATTCCACACTGACGGCGCTCAAGGCTCGGCAAGGCCCGGCCATCCTGTTCACCGGCCACCTCGCCAACTGGGAGATCGGCTTTCCCGTCGCCGCCGCCCTGGGGCTAAAAGTGTCCTGGTTCTACCGCCAGGCCTCCAACGGCGCGGTCGATCGCCTGATCCAGTCCATGCGGCGCGATGCCGTGGGCGCCGACATCCAGATGTTCGCAAAAGGCAGGGAAGGTGCCAAGGCCGCCCTGAAGCACCTGCGCAACGGCGGCATGCTGGGCATGCTGGTCGACCAGAAACTGAACGAAGGCATCGCTGTCCCCTTCTTCGGAAAGCCCGCCATGACGACGTCTGCGGTCGCCACCTTCGCCCTGCGTTTCCGCTGCCCGGTCATCCCGATCCATGTTGTAAGGCTCGGCCCCGCGCGCTTCAGCGTGATCTGCGAACCACCCATGGCAATCCCCGACACAGGGGACAGCCAGGCCGACATTTACACCATGACCGCGGCCGTCAACGCCACGCTGGAGCGCTGGATTCGCGAACAGCCGGGTGCCTGGCTCTGGCTCCACCGGCGCTGGCCTAAAAGTAAGGCTTGACAGGCAAGAAAGACCTTCTTTTTTGAAAAAAAAAAGCAAAAAACTTTTACTCCCTGTCGGCGGTTGTTCCACCAGCGGCCGACAGGGCGCAAAAGTTTCTTGGTCCTTTTTTTCAAAAAAGGACTGCTTGCTTTCTCCCCTTCCTCGCTTGCTTTCCCCCACCGCCATTCCACGTAACTTAAACGCATAATACCCCGGGGCCCGCCATGACCGCCAAGCTATCCGCTGTAGAATTGCTGAAGACGGAAAGCCACCGCCTCCGCGGCACCCTCGCCCGCGAGCTGTCCGAAGGCGGCATCCAGGTCAGCGAGGACGCCTACCAGCTCTTGAAATTCCACGGCAGCTACGAGCAGTTCGACCGCGACACCGCCACCGCCCGCAAGCAGCACGGCGAGGAGAAAGAATACCAGTTCATGCTACGCTGCCGCATGCCGGGCGGCCGCATGACCACCGCGCAATACCTCTATTTCGACCACCTCGCCGACGCCCGCGCCAACGGCTCACTCCGCATCACCGTCCGCCAGGGCATCCAGTTCCACGGCATCCTCAAGGGTGACCTCAAGCCCGCTATCGCCGACATCAACACCACCCTGCTCACCACCATGTCCGCCTGCGGCGACGTGGTCCGCAACATCATGGCCAGCCCCACCCCTATCCACAACGCCCGCCAGGCCCGCATAGAAGCCGACGCCCGCCTGCTCAGCGAGCACCTGAAACCCAAAACCCGCGCCTACTACGAGATTTTCCTCGACGAAGCCCCCGCCGCCAACGCCGAGGAGGAAGAGCCTCTCTACGGCCCCACCTACCTACCCCGCAAATTCAAGGTCGGCATAACCCACGAAGCCGACAACACCATCGACGTCCTCACCAACGACCTGGGCATAATCGCCATCTTCGACGGCGACACCCTGGAGGGCTACAATATAGCCGTCGGCGGCGGCCTGGGCATGACCCACAACAATCCCCGCACCTATCCCCGCCTGGCCACCCCCATCGCCTTCGTCCCCCCCACCGACCTCATCCCAATCGTGGAGGCGGTGATAAAGCTCCAGCGCGACCACGGCGACCGCACCAACCGCCGCCGCTCCCGCCTGAAATACGTCGTGGACGACATGGGCCTCCCCTGGATACGCGAGACCCTGGCCACGTACTACGGCAAACCCCTGCCCGACCCCCGCCCCATGACCCTGCGAGTCCCCGACATCCTCGGCTGGCACGAGCAGGGCGACGGCCGCCTCTGGCTGGGCGTCCCCGTCGCCGCCGGCCGCATCATCGACGGCGGTCCCTCCCAACCTGCAGGCGCCCGCCTGCGCACCGCCCTGCGCCTCATCGGCGAACGCTACGCCCCCAACTACACCATGACTCCCCAGCAGGACGTCCTGCTGACCGACATAGACCCCATCAATCGCGAACCCATCGACGCCCTACTCGCCGAACACGGCGTCACCCCAGCCCAGGCCATGTCCCCGATGGCCCAATTCGCCCTCTCCTGCCCCGCCCTCCCCACCTGCGGCCTGGCGCTAACCGAAGCCGAGCGCATGCACCCCGAGATCGTCGCCGGCTTCGACGCCCTCCTCGCCCGCCACAACCTGGCCACGCAGCGCATAAGCATTCGCATAACCGGCTGCCCCAACGGCTGCGCCCGCACCTACGCCGGTGACATCGGCATAGTCGGCCGCATGCCCGGCTTCTACGCCATCTACGTAGGCGGTGACTTCGAAGGCACCCGCCTAAGCTTCAAGCTCCTGGAAAAAGTCCCCCACGCCGAAGTAATCACCCTCTTCGACCCCCTCTTCGCCGCCTGGTCCGCCAGCCCGGACGAAGGCTTCGGCAATTTCTGCACCCGCCTCGGCCGCGAAGCCCTTCTCAACCTGATGCCGCAGGCACAGTCGGCAGCCTAAGGAAGCAAGCAGTTCTTTTTTGAAAAAAAGAACCAAAAAACTTTTGCTCCGCTGTCGCCGCCTCTCCGGCAAACATCCGTTGGGTGGGGTGCGCTTTGGCACCTTACCACCGCGCACGACACGCCAAAAACTTTCCCGCCCACCAAACGTCACGTCCGCAGGCGCCACCCGCAGGAGACCCACCGCATGTCCGACACCTCCCAATCCGTAATGCTCCAGATCGTAGCCCTGCCAAACGGCCGCTACAGCGTCATCGGCATAGGCGAGACCGCCATGGACAACGACGAAGGCGCCTTTGCCACCCAAGAGGAAGCCGAAGACTGGATGTTCCGCCGCACCCAGATGCTGGACGCCCAAGCCAACGAGATGGACATCATCATCCCAGGCAACGGCCAAGCCCTCCGGTAACACTGCACGGACGCCACGCGCCACCCACCAGGTCACACTTCAACTCAGCCTGGGAGCAGCCGCACAGTCGTACTCAGATCAGGTAATCTCGTTACGCCTAAAAAACTACCATTCTATTTACCACAGCTCACTGCAGGAAAGGGTTGCCGACCCGCTCAGCCCCGATCGACGAAGCCGACCCATGCCCGCAGACAAATCGCAAATCATCGCCAAGCGGCAAAAGCTTCGTCCTGATCGAGGAGATCAGCGCCGCATGATCCCCATAAGCGAAATCCGTCCGTCCCACCGATCCGGCAAACAGCACGTCCCCCACCTGCGCAAACCGACCCGCCTTGTTCACGAACACCACGTGCCCGGGCGTATGCCCGGGGCAATGCAGAACCTCGAACACCTGCTCGCCCACCGAAACCGTCTCGCCCTCGCGCAGATACCTGTCCGGCACGCAATCCCGCAGGCCCGTCAGCCCATACCCCGCCGCCTGCTCCGCAATACTGCCCAGCAGCATCGCATCGCGCTCGTCCGGCCCTATGATCTCCAGCCCCAGCCGCTCGGCCAGCTCAGCCGCCCCGCCCGCATGGTCCAGATGCCCGTGCGTGAGCCAGATCGCCGCCGGCAGCAGCGCCCCGGCGTTCAACGCCGCCACAATCTTGTCCACATCTCCGCCGGGATCGACAATCGCCGTCCGCCCGCTCACAGCATCGGTGATCAGCGTGCAGTTCTGCTGGATCGGCGTCACCGGAACCACTGCCACTTTCAAACCTGCCACGCGTGCTCCCAAGAAAAAAGCAAGGCCTTGTTTTTTGAAAAAAGGAAGCAAAAAACTTTTGACTCCGCTGTCGCGAACCTGTCCTGGAGCCGCCGACAGGGAGTCAAAGTCTTTTGCTTCTTTTCTTCAGAAAAGAAGGCCTTGCTTACGTCCTTAAACCGCCTTCTTCAAGTTCGGGCTGGCCTTGAACCGCACCGTCTTGCCAGCCTTCACCTTGACCGGCTCACCAGTCCGCGGGTTCATCGCCTTGCGCGCCTTGGTCTTGCGCACCGTGAACGTGCCGAAAGACGGCAGCGTGAAACCACCATCCTTCTTCAACTGCTTGACGATCGCGTCGATCAGCGTGCCGGCAGCCGCGTTGGCGGCCACACCCGTACATTCGGTGCTTTCCTGGATGATACCGGCGATGAAGGCTTTGCTCATGATGGTAGTCGAACTCCTCTGTTGCACCGGCCGGGTGCGCGGTCATCGGATGATTGGCAAAAACACCAGATTTGCACGTAATGAGCGCCCGGCAGCTCCAGGATCCACCTGTCGCACCGCCCGCTTCACACGAATCCAGCAGCATCAACCTTTCGGTTTCGCAATACGCGTTTCCGCAACCGCGCGCAACCGTGCTTGGAAAATCGTCAGCCCAGTGCTGCATCCTCGCCACGTATCCAGCTAGACGGTGTCAGGCGCGGCGGAAATGCCGGCGTGAACTCCCGTCCCACCTCAAGGGACGCCTGCAGGTTGTAGAAAGGATCTTCTGCAATCACAGATTGCCAGGCTGTCCGCAACCGTTGCACTTCCATCACTTCCAGCGCCGCCCGGGCACCGCTGTAATGCCGCCCGAGCGATGTACCCTCGTAATGATAGAGTTCCGCCGATGCCGCCATGGCAACAATCGCGCCCGCCGCGCCCGCCCGCAGGCAGAAATCCACGTCGTTCAGCGCGATCGCAAACGCCGTGTCCATCCCGCCCACCCTGTCCCAAACGTCGCGCCTCGCCAGCAGGCAGGCCGCCGTAACCGCCGACACCTGCCTGTCCAGCAACGCAATCCCGTGCGGCCCGCCATCCTCGCGCGCCGTCAGGCGGAACGCGTGCTCGCACAGATGCGCCAGCCCCATTATCACGCCGCCATGCTGCACGGATCCGTCGCCGTAGAGCAGCCGTGCGCCCACGATGTCCGCCCGCAGCGGCACCGTCCCTTGCGTCATCGCCACCATGCGCCGCAACCAGTCCGCGCGAACCGGCTGCACGTCGTCGTTCAGAAGCAGAACGAGCGCACCATCGCTATCGCGCACGGCCGCGTTGTTCACGGCGGAATAATTGAACACCGCCATGTCCAGATCCAGCACACGCACGCCCGGCAAACCTTCAGCCACCGCCAGGTTCCGCGCCTGCACCCGATCTCCGCGCACGCGTTGGGAAACCGCAAGCACCACCTCGAAATCCGGGTAATCCGTCTCCGCCAGCACACCACGCAAACACCGCAACACATGCGCCGCCCGCCCCGATGTCGGGATGACGATGCTGACCTTCGGCCACACCCCCGTCGGCACGGCGGAAGCCGGCGCCACACCCAAGCCCGCCACATGCGTCAAAACGAAAGGAATGTGCCCAAACCCGTCGGGCGGCGCCCCGGCCGGTCCATCCGGATGCACCGCGCAAGCGCCAACCGACAGCAGCCCGCTACGTGCCAGCCAAGGATCGCCACCAGGCTTGAACAACGGCGCCGCGCGCACCGCCTCAACCAGGCAATCCGCATCGGCATAAAACCCAGGCGCGTCCGGCGCGCGGCATATCGCCTGCGCAAAACACCCCACCGCATGCGCCGCCAGCACATCGCCCGCCGTCAGCACAACCAGCCAGGTCCCCGCCAGCCGCTGAAACCCCGCCAGTCCCGCCACGCGGCTGACCCGCACCGGCCGCACCCACTGCTCCTCCACTGACTGCCAGGAGCCCGCCGCCGCCCCACCCACGATCACAACTTCGATCGCCACCGCCGCCGCCGCCCTCTCCAGCGCCTCCCGCTCCGCCACCCCCCATCGGTCGAACAGCCTCACCCAAACCGCGTAAGGCGGTGCCTCCCCAGCCCGCGCCGGCGCCTGCCCCAACGCCACCCGCATTCGCCAGGCCATGCCCGTCCAATCGCCCCGCAAGCACCCGGCCAGCTTCCGCCACCCGCCAGCGACCAGCCGCACCGCCGCCTCTGCGCGCCGCAACACCCGCACCCGCACCTCCGGCGCCCCCACGCCCACCCCGTCAGGCGTCACCACCCAGACCACCAGCGCCCTTGCCCCCGCCGGCACATGCAGCAGCATCCCCCGCCAGCCGCCACGCCGCCGCCCCAGGAATGCCTCCCGTACCACCTGCCCCCGCGCCGCGTCCGTCGCCTCCACTTTCACCCACCATGGCCCGGCCGCCTGCACCCGAATTCGCACGCTGCACCACTGCCCTGCGGCCCCGGCAGGCAGCGCCACGCAAACTTGCTCCATCGGCGGACCCTCACCACGAAGGAAGGCAAGGCCTTCTTTTTTGAAAAAAGAAGCAAAAAACTTTTGCTCCTGTCGCTGCTTCAAGACGCGGCCTGGTTCTGCGATCGCATACGCCTGCACGAAAGACCCCGTCTCCATGCAGGCGACAGGAGCAAAAGTTTTTTGGTCCTTTTTTCAAAAAAGGACTGCTTGCTTGCTTCCTGCCCACCCCGGTCGGCGCGCCGCAGCATGCAAACCCATGACAACCCTCGGATCGCCCCCACGTAGGCATCCGGTCACGACAGGGATTTCGCTTGAATGTCCGCTAACACGCGCCGCCCCCCCGCCAACCTATCCCGCCGGGGTGCCCCGCGTTGACCCGTCGCATAGCCATCATCGGCGCAGGCCCCGGCGGCCTGGCCTCCGCCATGCTCCTCGCCCGCGCCGGCGCGGACGTCACCGTCTTCGAAAAGGCCCAGCGCGTCGGCGGCCGCTCCGCCACCATTGAGGCCACCGCCCCCATCGGCCCGAACGGCACAAAGGGCCGCTTCCGCTTCGACATGGGCCCCACCTTCTTCCTCTACCCCCGCGTCCTGGACGACATCTTCGCCGCCTGCGGCCGCGAGATGGCCCGCGAGATCGACCTCATCCGCCTGGACCCGCAATACGACCTCATCTTCGAAGCCGGCGGCCACATCCGTTCCACCGGTGACCTCCCCCGCATGATGGCCGAAGTCGCCAAGATCGCGCCCCAGGACGCCGCCCAGCTCCCCCGCTTCATGGCGGATAACCGCGCCAAGCTCGCCGCCTTCCGCCCCGTCCTGGAAGCCGCCTTCCACGGCATCCGCGATCTCGTGCGTCCCCACATGATCAAATCCCTGCCATTGATGCGCCCCCTGCGCACCGTGGACAGCGATCTCGCCACCTATTTCAGCGACGACCGCATACGCCTGGCCTTCAGCTTCCAGTCCAAATACCTCGGCATGTCGCCATACCGCTGCCCCAGCCTGTTCACCATCCTCTCCTTTATGGAATACGAGTTCGGCGTCTATCACCCCCGCGGCGGCTGCGGCGCCGTCATGGACAGCCTCGCCCGCGTCGCCGGTGACCTCGGCGCCAACTTCCGCCTCGGCGAACCCGTCCAGGAAATCCTCTTCCAGGGCCGCCGCGCCACCGGCGTGCGCACCGAAGCCGGCTCGGAATCCTTCGACGCCATCGTCGTCAACGCCGACTTCGCCCACGCCATGCAATCCCTCGTCCCGGATCGCCTGCGCCGCCGCTGGACCAACAAGAAGCTCGAGACCAAGAAATTCTCCTGCTCCACCTTCATGCTCTATCTGGGCCTGGAAGGCCTGGACGAAGAAGTAGCCCACCACTCGATCTATCTGAGCGCCGACTACCGCCGCAACATCGCCCAGATAGAAGCCGGCCTCGCCCCGCCCACCGAACCCTCCTTCTACGCCCAGAACGCCTGCGTAACAGACCCCGAGCTGGCCCCCAAAGGCCACTCCACGATGTACGTGCTTCTCCCGGTTGGAAACCGCACGGGCGCCGGCATAAACTGGGAAGCCGAAGCCCCCCGCCTGCGCGCCACCGCAATCGACCGCCTCAAACGCATAGGCATTAAAGACGTAGAGCGCCGCATCCGCTTCGAAAAGATGCTCACCCCGCACGACTGGGAAACGCAACTCTCGATCCACCGCGGCGCCACCTTCAACCTCGCCCACTCGCTCGACCAGATGCTGTGCTTCCGTCCCCGCAACCGCTTCGAGGACCTCGACGGTGTCTACCTCGTCGGCGGCGGCACCCACCCCGGCAGCGGCCTTCCCGTGATCTTCGAATCCGCCCGCATAACCGCCCGCCTGATGGCCGATGACCTTGGCCTGAACGGCCACTGGTCCGCCAATTCCGAAATGGCCGCCCCCGACTACACCCCGGTCCTCGCCGAAGCCCTGTAAGCAAACGCTACCGAACCAAGCGCAAGCATCAAAAAAACGAACGGCCAGACGTCGAACAGAAAAAAAGTTTTTTGCTTCTTTTTTTCAAAAAAGAAGGCCTGTCTTACCTAACCTGTCCAGGACCCGCCCCATGCCAGACGGCCAGAACCTCCCGCCCCCCTCTCCACACCCGATAGCCGTAATCGGCGCCGGCCTGGCCGGCCTCTCCGCCGCCTGCACGCTCGCCGCCCGCGGCCACAAAGTCGTCCTGTTCGAAAAGAACGATTGGCTGGGCGGCAAAGCGGCCGTCTTCGAACAGGACGGCTACCGTTTCGACATGGGCCCCACCATCCTCACCGTCCCCCGCGTCCTGGACCGCATCTTCGCCGAAGCCGGCCGCAAGATGTCGGACGCGCTGGACCTCCGCCGCCTGGATCCGCAATGGCGCTGCTTCTTCGAGGACGGCTCCGTCCTCGATCTCCAGCAAGACATGGCCGAAATGAAGGCCACGCTCTCGAAATACGCCCCGGGCACCGAAGCCGGCTACGAAGACTTCATAGCCATGTCCGCCAAACTCCACGAAGTCAGCGAAAAGTTCTTCTTCTGGCGCTCCGTCGAGGATGTCCTCGACACCATGGACTTCAAGAAGAACATGGACCTCGCCACGCTGAAGGACGTGCTCAGCCTACGCATGGGCACCACAGTCGCCGGCCAGATACGCAAGCGCGTAAAAGACCCCCGCGTCTCCCAGATGCTGGATCATTTCGTCCAATACGTCGGCAGCTCCCCTTACGGCTCGCCCGCCGTCCTCTGCAGCATCGCCCACATGCAAACCAATGACGGCGTCTGGTATCCCATGGGCGGCACCCGTGCCGTGCCCGTAGCGCTGGAAAACCTTGCCCGCGAACTCGGCGTCACCATCCGCACCAGCACCGGCATCGCCCGCATCCTCTCCGAATCCAACCGCGTCACCGCGGTGGAAACCGACACCGGCGAAACCCTCCAGGTCTCCGCCGTCATCAGCAACATGGATGCCGTCCGCACCTACCGCGAACTCGTAGGCGGCCAACCCGCCAAAACCTTCGCCAAACGATGGAAGCGCGAACCCGCCTGCTCCGGCGTCGTCATGTACCTGGGCCTCGACCGCGCCTACGAACACCTCGCCCACCACGACTTCGTCTTCTCCCGCGACCCGGAAGAAGAGTTCCACCACATCTACACACGCGGCGAGCCCGCGCCCGACCCCACCTGCTACATCGCCGCCCCCTCGCGCACCGAACCAGGCGTAGCTCCCCCAGGCGGCGAAGCCCTCTACATCCTCGTCCACACCCCCTACCTCCGCCCCCACCACAACTGGGCCGAGATGCTTCCCGCCTACCGCCAGGTCATCCTCGACAAACTAGCGCGCACCGCCGGCCTCACCGACCTCGAATCCCGCATAAAAGTGGAACGCATCCTGACCCCCCAGGACATCCACGACCGCTACAGCGTCCTCGACGGCGCCATCTACGGCCTGGCCAGCCACGGCCGTATGTTCGGCGCCTTCAAACCCGGCAACCGCTCCCGAGACCTCGCCGGCCTATACCTCGCCGGCGGCGCCGCCCACCCAGGCCCCGGCATGCCGATGGTGCTGATGTCCGGCTGGATCGCCGCCGACACGCTGGACGCCGACGTGGCTGCTTCCGCACTGGCTCAGGCAAGTTAAGGAAGAAAGCAGTTCTTTTTAAAAGAAGAACCAAAAAACTTTTGCTAGCGCTATCGCGGACTGACTTGGGAAAAGCGTGCATGGCGCTTTAACCAAGTAGTCCGCGCGTGTCACGCAGAACGTCTCTTTCTAGAGGCAAGAATAAGCCCGATCACCCGATCAACAACAAGCACAATGACCTCAACGCAAGCTACCAAGACCGACAGGAACAACACGGCGTAAACCACCTCGCCTCCCTCATTCAAATGCCCTCCGTCAGCGCAGTCTCCATCGGTCTTTGTTTGCCACATGCTTGAAAGATATCCTCCCGCTGCAACCACCAAAATCAGTTGAAGAACGTTGCAAATAGCTTGCGCTGCTTTCGACCGAATGCCAAGCATTGGCAACTGCAAAGCGGCTGCACCCAACAAGAGCGTACCTAGGGACACGAGCGGAGACTGCTCGCCGCCACAACTAGTGTTCGAAACGCGAATGTAAGCAATCTGCCCCAGCTCCGTTACCAAAACCGTCACAACGGATAGCAAAGGGCCAGCAAGCCGCGAAGTGGCGAAGGCGACCGCTTTCTTCTTGTTGCGACACCACCGTTTCCGCGCAATACTCATCGCATCTATCCCGAAATCGTCGGCTGCATTAAACTATTTCATCGAGAAAGCATCAGTCACGGAGGTGCTCTCAACAGTGCCGTCACACGACCCTCGACTCGCTCTGGGTGAGAAGCGACGTCCCGCCAGCCCATCTCCTTGCCCCCAAAACTTCCTGCCGGACTATGTAAAGCCTGCGCCTTTTCCCTCCAGCCGGCCTAAACCCACCCCAGCATGCCCTCCCCAACCCACCCCCTAAACCGCTACTCCCCAACCCTCCTGGCCCTCTTCCGCCTCTACCTCCGCTGGTACGTCTGGCGCAGCTTCTCCGCCGTCCGCCTTACCCGCAACACCGCCCCACCACCCTTCCCCAACCGCCCCCTCATCATCTACTGCAACCACCCCTCCTGGTGGGATCCAGCCCTCCTCCTCCTGGCCCTCCCCGGCCTGCTGCACCGCCGAGGCTACGGCCCCATGGACGCCACCGAGCTCCAACGCTACGCCCTCTTCCAGCGCATGGGCCTCTTCGGCATAGAACCCGGCACCCCACGCGGCGCCGCCGCCTTCCTGCGCACCGCCACCGAAATCCTGGCCCTTCCCAACACAGTCCTCGTCATCACCGCCGAGGGCAGCTTCACCGACCCCCGCCTGCGCCCCATCCACCTGCGCCCCGGCATCGCCCACCTCGCCCGCCGCCTGCCCAACGCGGTCATCCTCCCGCTAGCCCTCGAATACAGCTTCTGGAACGAGAGCAAGCCAGAAGCGCTCCTAAGCTTCGGCCCCCCCGTCCACCCCCAGGCCGCGAACGGAGCAAACCCCACCGTGGCCCAATGGCAGCAAGCCCTGGAATCCGCCCTCACCGAAACCATGGACCAGCTCGCCGCCGCCTCCGCCACCCGGGACCCCGCAGCCTTCACCCGTCTCTTCGCCGGCACCGCCGGCATAGGCGGCCCCTACGACGCCTACCGCCGCGCCCGCGCCTACGCCGCCGGCCAGCCCTTCACCCCCCGCCACGAACCCGGCCAGCGCTAAATGCAGACCCTCTCCTGGCTAGCCCTCATCCTGGCCGCCCTCCCGCTCGCCCTCCTGCTGGACAACCTCCGTCGCTTCCGCCGCCCCGTCCTTGCCGCCAGCACGCCCGCAATCTCCGTCCTCATCCCCGCCCGCAACGAAGAAGCCAACATCGGCCAAGCCACCGCCGCAATCCTCGCCAGCCAGAACGTCCAGCTCGAGCTCATCGTGCTGGACGACAACTCCACCGACGCCACCCCCCAGATCCTCGCCGCCATCACCGACCCCCGCCTGCGCACCGCCACCGGCACGCCCCTCCCGCCAGGCTGGTCCGGCAAACAGCACGCCTGCGCCGGCCTCGCCCGCCTGGCCACCCATCCCTTCCTCGTCTTCGTGGACGCCGACGTCCGCCTGGCCCCCGACGCGCTCAGCCGCATGGCCCACCACATGGCCACCACAAACAACGCGCTCGCCAGCGGCTTCCCCCGCCAGATCACCCGCACCTGGTCGGAAATCCTCCTCCTCCCCCTGATCCACTTCCTCCTCCTCGGCTACCTTCCCATCGCGCAAATGAACCGCTCCTGCGCGCCCGGGCTGGGCGCCGGCTGCGGCCAGCTATTCATCGCCCGTGCGGACGCCTACGCCCGCGCCGGCGGCCACGCCGCAATACGCGCCTCCCTGCACGACGGCCTCACCCTCCCTAGAGCCTTTCGCCGCGCCGGCCTCCCCACCGGCCTGTTCGACGCCACCAGCTTCGCCACCTGCCGCATGTACACGAACGCGCCCCAGGTCTGGGAAGGCCTCACCAAGAACGCCACCGAAGGCATGGCCAAACCCGCCGCCCTCCCCGTCTGGACCGTCATCCTGGCCGGCGCCGCCATCCTCCCAGTCACCATGCTGATCCTCGCCCCATCCCCCCTGACCCTGGCCGCCACCGCCCTCTCCTTCGCCACCCGCCTCATCCTGGCCGCCCGCTTCCGCCAACCCATCCTAAGCGCCCTGGCCCACCCCATCGGCGTAGCCGCCCTCCTCGCTTTGCAATGGGCCGCCCTGCTGCGCGCGGCTTCGGGCCGCCCCGCCACCTGGCGCGGCCGCGCCTACCCAGCCCAAAGCTGATGCCCTCCCGCCGCCCCGCTTTGGCGGTCTTGGCCATGGCCATGGCCGCCGCCCCCCAAACCCACGCTTCCACCGTCCAAATCACCGTCACCAACGTCCGCAACAATCAGGGCCAAGTCCTCGTCGCCCTCTGCACCCAAGCGGACTTCCTCCACCCTCGCTGCGCCTTCCACGGCCACGCCCCAGCCCTCCCGGGCGCCGTAACCCTCACAATTCCCAACGTCCCCGCAGGCACCTATGCCGCCCAAGCCTTTCACGACGAAAACAACAACGGCCGCCTGGACCGCACCCTTTTGGGCCTCCCCCGCGAAGCCATGGGCTTCTCCAACAACGCCCCGCTCCGCCTGGGCCCCCCCAGCTTCGCCACCGCCGCCTTCCCCGTATCCGGTGACGTCACCCCGATCTCGTTCGCGCTGCGCTACTACTGAGAGAAAGCAAGGCCTTCTTTTTTGCGAAAAATACGCAGAAAACTCTTGCACCGCTGTCGCGGTCTCATCCGTCAACTCCGCTGGTCTCACCAAACGACTACCAACCTGGCCGTGTGACTCGGTCAATCCACACAACCAATCGGTGCTGCCTCGATTCGAACTCACACCGATACCTGAGTGGTAAACTGTTGAGTTACGTCAGTTGTCGGTGGAGGCGTTTCGGCTTGCATCACAATGTTGCCACCAGGTGTGTTGTTATCTCTGACCTGATTGACGAAGCTCTCTTGGCAAGAGGACTGTCCCGCCAGGCGCCGTCCGTGCGCTCGAGAGGGCATTTCATGAGATTCCGCGCTGCCGCGCTACGAGCATCATTTTTCGTATCGTCCATTGTCATGGGGACAGTCCTGGCGACGCGCCCCGCATCGGCACAAACTGTCACGAAGGCCGTCTATAATTTCAGGGCATTTGTTGAGCATCCCGCGACAGCCGATTCTGGCCAAGCCCCTACTGCTTATAACGCTGTCGTTCCTATTCAGGTTATCGTAAACACTTCGGCTTTCCTTGAAGGAAGCACGAGTGGAGGAATGGCTGTGTATGGTGGCAGCTGCTACAACACGAAAACCTATAATCCAGACAACCCGATACTTTACGCCAAAGTCGATACGTTGGTGTTCTCAGGCGAGATATGCGCAACGCTGCAAATCAACAAAAACCCAGATAGTAGCGCGGATATCTACATTGAGGTCAACGGCCCTGCTTCCGGTAGCGGTACCGGTGTGGTTCTCCAATTTCACTCCAATTCCGGATCGGCAGTTCCTTCGTACACCATTCCCACCTCTATTCAGACGTTGGACTTTGACCAGTCAACTTACAGAGCAAGCTCGACAAGCTTCAGCTCATCAGGCGACATAGCGACCAAACTTTCGAATTAACGGTTCTTGGCGACCGCCTCCCATGATCAATGTTTCCGCTGTCATGGGAGACAAAATCAATTTAAGCGTTCGGGCCGCCTCCGTTTCATGGGGGGCGCACGGCTTAGCGGGAACAGCGGCCTCAATGTCGCCCGCGAACGCGTCCTCTACGGCGCCCAGGTAAGCCTTGTGCGCGTACGTGGCGAGTGGACGCGGGAGGCAAGGCGCCCCGCTACACCGTGCATAACGGCAGTGGCAGGTGGTGCATCCAGCTTAGCCGCAGAAAGTTCAGGACAAGCATGCTGTCCGCGTCGCGTGCCGTCCACGTCCAGGCACCCTCCGCGTCGTCTTTTTGACAGTCTTAATGTTCCGCTTCTTGGCGTAGACGAAGCTCCCAATTCATCGCACTGCACCAGCTTGGATTTCAGGCCGCGTACCGCCTCGGCGTGGAAGGCCTCACACGCCTTTCCCTAGAAACCGTGTTGAAGTCGCCACCGGCTATGCGCCTGGATGGCAAGGAACCAGCACCCGCAACCAACATACCCGCCGCCCTCACCCAAATCCATTGCCCAGTCCGATCGCAACGTTCTATGTATGTTCCACACCCCAAAAGGCCACCCACCGTTGAACGCCTACACCAGCCCCCAGCAGACCGAAGAAGCAGAGCGCCGCGCGCGCCACCTCTCCGTCTGCCAGGAGCTGATCGACCTCGGCCTGAAACTCGCCAGGGCCGCCGCCCAGCGAGCCCTGGACGCCCACGAGCAGTCCCAGCCGGACCACCCCGCCGACACCCAGAACCAGACACAAGCGCGAGACCCGAACCTCGCCTTCACCCGCCTCTCCGCCAGCGTCCGCCACGCCGTGGCCCTCGAAGCGCGCATCGCCGGCAACGCCTTTGCCCGGCCCGCCCCAGCACCCCACCCAGGCACCACCCCGGACGAAGCTCTCGAAGACCTCCTCACCGCCGCGGACCACGGCGCGCTGAGCAGCGCCCTCACCCGCCTCACGGATCACCGTGAGGATCGCTGGCAGCTCCAGGAAACCCTCGCCGACATAATCGAGGACACGCTCACCACTTTCCCGGACGACCCCCTCCCCACCCACTTCGCCCGAGCCTGCCTGGCGCTGAACATCCAGCCAGACCTGACGATGCTCCCGCCAGACCTCGCCAGCCTCGTCGCATCCAGCCCGCCAGACCGCTGGCCCCGCCCTCAACCCGGCTAGCCAGCACGCCGCCCGGGTTGATCTCCCTCCCAACCCGAGGCAGGGTCCGCCGCACGAAGCAGCTAAAGGACCCCCATGCTCGCCCGCACCGAACTCGATCCGCAGGAAGCCCTCGTTTGCACCATGGTGCTCGTGGGCGCCGCGGAAACGCGCGGCATCACCGACCGCGAGATCGGCGTCATGGCAACCCTCGTGCAGACCCTCCCCGTCTTCGAAGGCTTCTCCCAGGAGCAGCTGCAGCACGCCATAGATGCCACGCTCTCCCTCCTCCAGGAAGAAGACGGCCTCGCCCACGCCGGCCGCCTGATACGCGAAACCCTCGAACCCCGCCTGCGCGAGACCGCCTACACCCTCGCCTGCGAAATCGTCGCTGCCGACCGGATCCACGGCCAGGCCATCCTGCAGATGCTCGAGTTCATCGGCAACGAGCTCAAGCTGGACACCTTGGTGATCAGCGCCATCGAACGCGGCACCCGCGCCCGGTACCAGCGCGTCAGGTAAGAAAGGCCTTCTTTTTCGAGACAAAGCAGCAAAAAGCTTTTGCCAGCACTGTCGCGGACCTCTCCACGCGGCGCGACAGCGGAGTCAAAGTTTTTTGGTTCTTTTTTTCAAAAAAGAACTGCTTGCTTGCTTCCCCAGCCACGCCCCCGCGTTCAAAGCCAAACAGCAGGACCCGCCCCATGTCCGACCAGCCTCTGAACAACCAGGCCGAGAGCCCCACCCTCAACAACACCATCCAGGAAGTACAAGGCGTCTTCCCAAGCGACGCCGCCCTGCAGGACGCCATCGGCCGCCTCGGCCGCGTCGGCTTCGACCGGGCCGCCCTGAGCCTCCCCGCCCCAAACCCGAACGCCGCCGAAGCCACCCCCACCCAGGGCGCCGACGATCCCAACACCGACGATGACATCCGCCAGACACGCACCATGCAAACCAGCATGGCCGCCACCGCCGCCGCCTTCGTCGGCGCCGGCGTCGTCGCGGCCACCGGCGGCGCCGCCCTCCTCGCAGTGGGTGCCGCCGCAGGCCTGGGCCTCGCCACGGGCGGCGCCGTCGAAGGCGCCCACATGGCCGCCAACAGCGCCTACAGCAACAAACGCAACGAAGCCGCTGCCGCCGGCGAACTCGTCCTCTCCGCCACCGCCCACGACCCGGACGCCGTCATGAAAGCCACGCAGGCCATGCAGCAGGCCGGCGCCATCCGGGTCGCCACGGTCAAACGCGAGGGTGGTTCGATCGTCTGAGGAAGGTTGGGGCTCTGCCCCAAACCCCGCTGGGGCCTTGAGGCCCCAGACCCCCAATCCTATGCCTCGCTTAACACATCCGTTACCCGGCTCTCACCGGCGCCAGCATGCTGCCCACAACCCGCCACCGCAGCTTCCAAGGCCACAGCGGCGAGTTGGCGCGCTACGTCACACCAGCTTCAGATTGGTCGCAGCAGCCTTGCCGCGCTCCATCACCACCTCGTATGTTACCGCCTGCCCGTCATTCAGCCCGCGCAGCCCAGCCGCCTGCACCGCGGTGATGTGCACGAACACATCCTTGCCGCCGTCGCTCGGCATGATGAATCCAAAGCCCTTGGTGGTGTTGAACCACTTGACCGTACCGTTCGCCATAAAGCCTCTCCGTAACACCGCCCCACAATGGAACGGCCTGGTGCCAACCGTGGCGTCAGGCAACTTGGCGGCGACCGGATAGAAAGGCGCAGCAAGGCAAGCCAAAGCGTCGATTTGCACACGCATGGGGGCAGAAACGGGTACACCTGTCAAATCCGCAACCATCGAATTTGATTGAAACGAACCAAGAACACTGCTACCAGTACGGCGCGCGCCTTTCCCAACCAGCACGAACCATCGTGCAAGCGCCAGGAGCAAACTTTTTTCGCCTCTTCTTTTCAAAAAGAAAGGCCTTCCTCTTCTTGCCAAAAAGAAAGGCGCACCAATGGAAGTGCCCTCCAGCAGCCGCCAACCAGAAACGATAAGGATTAGAAATCCATATCGCCCATGCCGCCACCGCCCGCAGGCATCGGCGCCATCTCCGGCTTCTCCGCCACCGTAGCCTCGGTGGTGATTAGCAGGGCCGCAATCGAAGCGGCATCCTGCACGCCATGCACACGGGTTTCGTCGGATCGATAACACCGGCCACCACCATGTCCCTGTACTTCGCAGCCTGCGCGTCGAACCCGTAATCGTAGCTGTCGCTCTCCAACAGCTTGCCGGAGGTCACCGCACAATCCTCGCCGGCGTTCTCGGCACCTGTCGCAACGGCGTCAGCACCACACGGCGCACGATGTCGATGCCGAACTTCTGGTCCGCGTGCTCGGAAAACAGGCCCTCCAGTATTCGATGCGCGCGCCAGCGACACGCCGCCACCCGAAACGATGCCTTCCTCGACAGCCGCGCGCGTCGCATGAAGCGCGTCATCAATGCGGTTCTTGCGCCGGTCGTCTTCTTGTCCGCTTTCATGCGGCGAACAACGGCGCGGTCATGCAAGGGACGGGATTTCGCTATGCAAATCGCTCCTCAACTACAGTTCAAGCCCACAAGCAAAACTGTGCTGGCGGCCCGTTACCTCTCTCCTGCCAAAAGCGAGGCACGCGGCTGCCACGGATCAGCAGCACTAGCACGCTTTGAGTGCTAACAGCCTGTTTACGCAATATTTTTTCTTTGCCCAGATGCTTGGGTTTGCGTCATGCTGACAAAACACGTCACGCGGGGTCCGCTCCACGGCACCGCGCTGACGACCCACAACCCACCAGGGACAACCCATGCCACACGGCCGCAAAGGCCGACACTTAAACCAGAGGACAACCATGCGCCTGGACAAGCAGCTGAACGGATACCGCCTCACCACTGCCGAGATCCTGTATCACATGCCCGATCATCCTGGCCTGCTACAGACCTTCGTCTGGCAGGACCTGGACCTCGCCCCACGCTTTCCGGTGCTGCACAAATTCCTCGATTTCTGGTCTCGCAAGCTGGACGGCAAACTCCACTCCGTTCGCCTGGCCGAATCCCGCCTTATCACCCGCAGCGATTGGCGTCACGCGGAGTATCTGCGGCAAGTCAACTAACTGCCCGAGCTAGATCCGTGACCGTCAACCATAAGTTCGTTCACGATCCAAAACTACCCCTGCACCATGGCGTTGTCTCTTCATAACGTTTGGAGGTTCACGCCTTGGGTACTATCCTTCTCGTCATCCTCATTCTGCTCCTGCTCGGCGCACTGCCCGCTTGGCCTTACAGCGGCGGCTGGGGATATTACCCGTCCGGCGGCGTGGGCCTGATCCTGCTGATCGTGATCATCCTGCTCGTCTTGGGCCGGATTTGAAATCAGCAATCTACGGCCTCTTCTCCAAAGAGGTCTTGATTTGCTACAAACTTCCTAGTGTCCGCACCTTTACCCGCGCAGAAATCTCATTCTGAGACAAAACAGGTGTCGCTGGCCTCAACCGCTCCACGATGCTGCGCACCACAACGCGTATGCCAGGGCTGGTCAACAATATCGGATGCTCGCCACCATGCTGGTCGAACAACTCGCGAAAACGCCGCATGAAATCGCCCAGCTTGCTCGGCGCCATCGCCAATTGCCTGTCTTCAGCCGGTCCTACAAGACTCTCGGCAAAAGCCACCTCCCATTCCGGCGACAAGGTGATCATCGGAATCGCCCCGCCAGCCCCGGCGTAGCTGTCGCTGATCTGCCGGGCCAGGCGGGCACGCACCACAGCCACGATAGCCGCTATCCCGCGCGCATTCCCTGTGCATGCTTCGTGCACACCTTCCAGGATCGTGGGCAAATCCCGGATGGACACGCGCTCTGCGAGCAACGCCTGCAAGACACGCTGCACGCCACCGACAGAGATGACGCCTGGTATCAAGTCAGAGACGAGTTTCTGCTGTTCGCGCGGCAGTTCGTCTATCAGCTTCTGCGTCTCCGCATAGGACAGCAATTCGGCCATCATCTCGCGCACCAGCTCGGTCAGGTGTGTTGCCAGCACGCTTGGCGGATCGACGACCGTACAGCCCCGCACCATGGCTTCCTCGCGCTGGCTGCCATCTATCCACAAGGCCGGCAACCCAAAAGCCGGCTCCGTCGTCCGCTCGCCCTGCATCGCCGGCACACCACCGCGCGGATCCATCGCCAGCAGGCACAGTGGCCGCAATTCACCTCGACCAGCGTCAATCTCCTTGATCTTAATGACGTAGGAGTCTGCGCCGAGCTGCAGATTGTCCTGAATGCGGACGGGTGGCAGGATGAAGCCGAACTCGGCCGCAATCGAGCGCCGCAAGCCACGTATCTGCTCTGTCAGTTTCGGCTGGTCACCGCCCGCGAGCGGCAACAACCCGTAACCGAGCTCTACGCGCAGCATGTCGATGCGCATGGCTTCCGCTACAGGCGACTCTGGTGGAGCGGCCGCGGGCATGACCGTGTCATCCTCCTGGCCGGCCACAGGATGCGTGTAGCGCAGCCACGCTCCACCGCCTGCAAGCCCGGCGAGTGCCAGGAACGGCAGCGCAGGAAGACCTGGCATCATCGCCAGCACCATGGCGGCCCCGCCCGCCAACGCCATCGGCTTGTACCCGCCGCCGAGCTGCGCCACGAGCGCCGTGTCCGCGCGCCCTTCTACGCCGCCTTTGGTGACCACAATACCGGCTGCGGTAGAAACGAGAAGCGCGGGTATCTGCGTCACCAGCCCATCGCCTACCGTCAACGTGGTGAAGGTGTTCGCGGCGTCGCTGAAGGCCATCGCGTGGCGGATCAGCCCGATCGCCAGCCCGCCCACGATGTTGATCGAGGTGATGAGCAACCCCGCGATCGCGTCACCGCGCACGAATTTTGCCGCACCATCCATGGCGCCGTAGAATCCGCTCTCCTCTTCCAGCTCGCGCCGCCGGCGGCGCGCGGTCTTCTCGTTTATCACACCGGCGTTCATGTCAGCGTCGATCGCCATCTGCTTGCCAGGCATCGAGTCCAGGCTGAAACGCGCAGCCACTTCGGCTATGCGCCCCGAGCCCTTGGTGATGACCATGAAGTTCACCACCAGCAGGATGGCGAACAGGA